>JAGBIR010000148.1 GCA_017934845.1 Alistipes sp.
TCGTAAGCGTTCTTCACCCAGCGGCCCTCGTACTCTTTGTATGCGGGAGCAACGCACTCCTCGACGAACTTCTCGTCAAGCTCCTCGGTAAGGTAGAACTTACCCTGAAGGTCAACCATCGGACGAGTCTCGCCGCGCTTGTTAATCATAAAGAGTGACGGAATACCTGCCTGACGCGCCACGAAGGCATCGTCGGCACCGAACGTAGGTGCGATATGTACGATACCTGTACCATCCTCGGTTGTAACATAATCTCCGGGGATTACGCGGAATGCCTTATCCTCGGCATTTACCCAATTACCATCGGCATCAACCTCTACGGGCTTAACCCAAGGAATAAGTTGCTCGTAGTGCATACCTACCAACTCGGGGCCCTTCCAGCGACCTACAACCTCAAACGGAATGAGCTTGTCGCCAGCCTTGTAATCCTCTAAAGCTATACCCTCGGCCTTCTTGTTGAAGTGGGCGTAGAGCAGCGGCTCGGCCAATACGGCTGTAATCTTCGCGCCAGTGTAGCCGTTGTATGTACGAACTGCAACGTAGTCGATCTTCGGGCCAACGCAGAGTGCAGTATTTGAAGGCAAAGTCCAAGGCGTTGTGGTCCATGCCAAGAATACGGGAGTACCCCAACCCGCCATCTCGGCCTTTGGCTCCAAGATGCGGAATTGTGCCACCATAGTGGTATCCTTAACGTCGCGGTAGCAGCCCGGCTGGTTCAACTCGTGAGTCGAAAGACCTGTACCCGCAGCGGGCGAGTAGGGCTGGATGGTGTAACCCTTATAGAGCAAGCCCTTGTCGTAGAGCTGCTTCAAGAGCCACCACAGAGTCTCGATAAACTTATTGTCGTAGGTGATATACGGATCGTCCATATTCACCCAGTAACCCATCTTCTTCGTGAGGTTCTCCCACACGTCGGTAAACTCCATTACCGCCTCGCGGCAGGTGCGGTTATACTCCTCGATTGAGATAGTCTTGCCGATATCCTCCTTTGTGATGCCGAGTTTCTTCTCAACACCCAACTCAACGGGCAGACCGTGTGTGTCCCAACCCGCCTTGCGATGAACGAGGAAGCCCTGCTGTGTTTTGTAACGGCAGATTACATCCTTGATTGTTCGCGCCATAACGTGGTGGATACCCGGCATACCGTTGGCTGAGGGAGGTCCCTCGTAGAATACGAATGTAGGATGGCCCTCGCGAGTGGTGATACTCTTGTGGAAGGTGTCATCTGCATCCCATTTTGTCAATACCTCGTCGGCGATCTTCGCCAAATCGAGGCCTTTGTACTCGTTGAACTTCATAATGGATGTTATTTGTTATTTTGTATTTTTCTTGCGGTTTAATACGTTTTTGGGTTGTAAATACCCCAAAAGAGGGGCTGTAAACGTGCAAATATACATATATAAATTCAAAATTAAGAATTCAGAATTCAAAAATATCGGTTTTTATGGCGAAAAATGCTGTTTTACACCGCGAACCGCGCATAAAAAGAGTGAGAGCCCTGCCTCGAGGCAAAACTCTCACTCCTAAAATCAATGTAACATATTACTACTTTCTGCCGCCGCCGAAAACAACGCCGACATTAATCGTGTATTGGTTGTTGGCCTTCTCCTGTGCTGTCAGGGCAAGCGAAACACGCAGATGATTCCACAGTTCGACTCCTATTCTGGGCATAAAAGCCAATCGCTCGGCTCTGTCGCCTGTGATGTAGCCGTTCCAGTTCATTTGCGTATTGTCGAACGATATGGGCGCTGTAACATCCAAAATTCCAAGCCCAAGGCCTACGCCTGCAAAAATAGAAAAATTCTTGCCGCGGCGGAAGTTATAGTCGGCAACGGCCATAATGTTTACCGAGGTGGTTTTCAGTCGGTCGGCATTCTGAACCTGCTCGGCCGAACGCCAGAAGTAGCTCGATGTAGCATGGATACCCACATCAATGGGCAGAGCCTTTATGTTGTATCGCAGCTCGGTGTAGAGCTTTGGGCCCGGGGTACACTTATCGAGATTTAGTGAGCTTAATCCATCGGCCAAGCCCACTCCGACCTCCCACTCAAAGCGGCGAACGTCGGTGGTCTGTGCCACGCTCTCGAAGGCCAGAAAGGCAGCGACGAGCATTGTGATGATTCGTTTTGTCATAATTTACTAATTTGGGTTAAGTTACTTTCATTAATTCTAACGGTTGCAAATATAGCAATATTTCCCCCCCCCGCAAGTTTTTGTCAGAAAAATGTTATATATGTGAATTGTAGTAAAAAACTCCACCATTGGGGTGGAGCTTAATAATTCATATTTTGCTTTTATAAATGAATCAGACTCTTTACCGGAGCAATCTTCTCCAAACGTTCGGCACCCTTCAGGAAATCCAACTCGACGAGGAAGATGAACTCGCTAATAACAACCTCGCACTCAACGCCATCCTTCATAATCTTGCGACCATTCAATGACTGTGCAATACCCTCGGCTGTACCGCCCGTTGCCAAAACGTCGTCGATAACCGAAATATAGATTTTGCCACCCTCTGCTTTGCCTGCAGCAATGTCGCTCAAACGGTAGTAAAGGTGGTCGGCACCATACTCCTTCATAATTGAAATCTCCTGCAAATCGCCCTCCGAAAACGGCAACTTACCGCTCTTGCGGATGGGGATTATATTCTGAACTTCGGGCTTTGAGACGAGCAGCGGAGCTGTGAAGAGGAAGCCTCGAGCCTCGGGAGCTACGATGTTGGGAGCTGTAACGGCTTTACCCAATTCGTCGATGAGTTGATTAAAGATTTTTTTGTCCTGCAAAAATGGGATGATGTCAACAAAAACAATTCCCTCCTTGGGGAAATCTTTGTAAAATTTTAGTGTATTTTTCATCGTAAAATTAGTTTTCCATGTTGGTTGTTGCGCCATTCTTATGTTGAGCAAAGCAAAAGTAATAAAAAATTTGGTATTATATATCACTTTTATCTGTAAAATGAGGGATTTTTTGTTTTTTTTCGTATCTTTGCATCAATTGGAAAATAATGAACTTAAAATGCCGAAGTTTGAAGACAAGGTAAATGTACTAAAGAAACCCGAATGGCTGAAGATTCGCTTGCGTAGCAATGAAGGTTCTGCCGAAGTAGAACGTATCGTAAAGGAACATTCGTTGCATACGATTTGTAGTAGCGGACTCTGTCCTAATAAGGCCGAGTGTTGGCGTCGTCGTACGGCCACATTTATGATTTTGGGTGACGTGTGTACGCGCGGGTGTAGGTTCTGCGCTACCAAAACTGGCATTCCCCTTGCCCCTGAGCCGTCGGAGCCACAAAAAGTGGCCGAGAGTGTTAGGCTTATGGGACTTCGACATGTTGTCGTGACATCTGTAACGCGCGATGATCTGCCCGACGGCGGAGCCCAGCATTGGGCCGCTGTGACCGAGGCCATCCGCCGTGAGAATCCCGACGCAACA
>JAGBIR010000149.1 GCA_017934845.1 Alistipes sp.
GCCAAGATTTATCGGCCACCTTTATAGTGGCAAGATAAATCGGGCGGAGAGCGCCGAAAATTTGCAATTAAGATTAAAACCTATGATAAAGTCAATGACAGGCTTCGGCAAGGGCGAGGCTGTGTTACCAAACAAAAAAATTACAGTCGAAGTGCGTTCGCTGAACTCCAAGCAGCTTGATTTGTCGGTGCGTATGCCTGGCATCTTCCGTCAGAAGGAATTTGAGCTGCGTAGCGTAGCGGGCGCTGCCATACAGCGAGGCAAGGCAGACATCACCGTAACCGTTGAAAATACCACCGTAAGCACATCGGCAACGGTTAATAAGGAGATATTCAAGGAGTATATGCGCCAGGTGAACGAAGCATTGTCATATGCTGGCACAAGCGCCGACTATGACGCCATCGTGCCCGCCGTATTGCGTATGCCTGAAGTGGTATCCACACAGGCGGAGAGCCTCTCGGAGGAGGAGAGCGAGGCGCTGATGCAGGCTCTGGAGCAGGCGTTGCAGCAGTTCAATGCTTTCCGCGAGCAGGAGGGCGCAACACTCATCGCCGACCTGTTGCGTAGAGTAGATTTGATTGAGGAGTACAAGTGTCAGGTAGAGCCCTACGAAGCAACACGCGCTGAGACAATTAAAAACCGCATCCGCGAGAATCTTGCACAACTCAAGGTTGATATCGACACCAACCGTCTGGAGCAGGAGATGATATTCTACATCGAGAAGCTCGACATCACCGAGGAGAAGGTGCGACTGAAAAACCACTGCAACTATTTCCGAGAGGTGGCGGCTTCAGAGGAGGCTGTGGGTCGCAAACTCGGCTTCATTGCGCAGGAGATGGGTCGCGAGATAAATACCCTCGGCTCGAAGTCGAACGAGGCGAATATGCAGATTCTGGTCGTAAAGATGAAGGACGAGCTGGAGAAGATCAAGGAGCAGGTATTAAACATTTTGTAAGCTAAAGATATGGAGTCACAAGGTAAACTTATCATATTTTCTGCCCCCAGCGGGTCAGGCAAGACCACAATCGTGAAGCAACTCTTGCAGGTGTTTCCGCAGTTTGAGTTCTCAATCTCGGCTACCTCACGCCAGCCACGAGGCGAGGAGCAAAATGGCGTAGATTACTTCTTCCTTTCGCAGGAGGAGTTCCGCGCAAAGGTGGCAGAGGATGCCTTTGTTGAGTGGGAGGAGGTATATAACGGTACTTGCTACGGCACGCTCAAGAGCGAGATGCAGCGCATATGGGCAAAGGGTAATGTAATTATCTTCGATGTGGATGTAATGGGCGGCATAAACCTCAAGCGCATCTTCGGCGAGAGTGCCTGCTCGATATTTATTATGCCGCCCTCAATCGAGGAGTTGCGTAACCGTTTGGAGGGTCGTGGAACAGACTCTGCAGAGACTATCGAGAAGCGTGTCGCAAAGGCTGACTTCGAGATATCGAAAGCTCCCGAGTTTGACCACGTTGTCATCAACGACAAACTCGACGTGGCAGTAAACGAGGCGCAGACGATAATCAATAAATTCTTGGCTTAAGGCTATGGCAAAACGTCGAATGATACTCTATTTCGGATCGTTTAATCCGATACATCGAGGACATATCGCCTTGGCCGAATATGCTATCGAAAAGGGGCTGGGCGACGAGGTAGCAATGATCATATCGCCACAAAACCCTTTCAAGCAGAGCTGGGCGCAAGCCGCCGAGACAGACCGTTACGAGATGGTTGAGATAGCGTGCCGTAACTCCCGATTCCCCAATCAGATAGTTCCATCGGTAATCGAGTTTTTGCTGGAGAAACCATCCTATACAGTCAATACCTTGCGCCATTTGAAGGAGAATTATGGCGACAAGATGGAGTTCTCGATTTTGATGGGCAGCGACCTTATTAACCAGCTACCACGCTGGCGTGAGCCGGAGTATATAATCGAGAATTTCGATCTGTTGGTATATCCCCGCCCGGGAGAGGAGATGACATTCTCTACCGAGCGAACAACTTTTCTGGCAGACGCTCCGCAGTTTGACCTCTCGTCAACAGCCGTACGCGATGCGCTGGAACGAGGCGAGAATTGTAGTTCGATGATTGACGACGAAGTAGCAGCCTTTATCAGTAAAAAGGGCTTATGGAGCTCGGCATATAAACTCACATCACTCACCACAGCCATAAGCCGCGATGAGGAGAATGCCGACCTCTATATCGAGCGCGGCAAGTGCTATTTCCGACGTCAGGAGTGGGGGCGTGCGATAAACGATTTCCGTCGTGCCATCGAACTGAATCCCGAAGCCACCGAGGCTCGCCAGTTTATCGAGATGACCCAAGAGATTTTAGAGTTCCGTTACAAAGATATTTACAACCCATAGACGATGATAGAAATTGGTGATAAAATAATTAGCGTAGATCTGCTGCGCGAGTGCTTTGTGTGCGATTTGCAGAAGTGCAAAGGCATCTGCTGCGTAGAGGGCGATGCTGGCGCGCCGCTGGAGATCGACGAGGTGGATTTGTTGGAGGAGGAGTACGAGAACTATGCACCCTATATGACCGAGGAGGGACGTGCCGCAGTTGAGCGTCAAGGTTTTATGGTTGTCGATAGCGATGGCGACTACACAACACCTTTGGTCGATAATGCAGCCTGCGCCTTTGCTTTCGAGGAGAATGGCACAACGTTCTGCGCCATAGAACGCGCCTACCGCGAGGGCAAATGCACATTCTTGAAACCCATTTCGTGCCACCTGTATCCCATCCGCGTAAAGCAGTTCCGCAACGGCTCGTATGGACTCAATTATCACCGCTGGACTGTATGTCGCGATGCTGTTGAGTGTGGCAAGAAGTTGGGCGTGCCGGTATATAAAGCCCTCAAGGAGCCTATCATCCGTCGTTTTGGCGAAGAGTTCTACAAGGCTTTGGAGTGCGCCGAGCAACTTATCAAAGAGCAGGAAAATGAATAAATAACGATATAAATAGTTAACCCACAAATGAATTTACAATCAAAAATATCTGTCTTGATGCTTGCAGCGTCGCTTTCGAGCGGTATGGCTATGGCTCAAGATATCTCAATCGAAGAGGCTCAAAAAGCTGCTGCAGTGGCAAGTGCAGAGAAGGATACTCTGCCCGATGACGCCATTATTGTTCGCCGCATTCCATTGGAGTCGGGACCTGAACTTAATACCGACCAATTGGTTGTCGATACAATTCCCTCGTCGAGCGAAGGATTAAAAATTGTGCTTTTCAACGATAATACTTGGAGATATATCCGCAATCGCGATATTTCGGCTATTGACGAAACGGTCTTTACTCAAGATTGGGATACTGTCAATCTGCGTGTCTATAAGACCGAGCTAAAGGATCTGCCAATATCGATGGTTATCGACCTTGTTGACTCGCTCAAGAGCTACCATTACCCCTACAAGGGCCGAATTACTTCGAAGTATGGTCCCCGTCGTCGCCGAGTGCATCAGGGTACCGACATTGGTTTGAAGATTGGCGATCCAATTTACGCTACATTCGATGGCCGTGTGCGTATTACAAAATATTATCGCGGAGGATATGGCAATCTTATCGTATTGCGTCACGACAATGGTTTGGAAACCTACTATGGTCACCTATCAGAGATTCTGGTTAAGCCCGAGCAGTGGGTTACAGCTGGACAGGTTATTGGTTATGGAGGTAACACCGGCCGCAGTACGGGCCCGCACTTGCACTTCGAGATGCGTTATAAGGGTCAATCCTTCGACTCGGAGCGTTTGATTGACTTCTCGACAGGAACACTTCGTCGCGAAACATTCCTGCTCAAGCGCACTTATTTCAGCCCCTATTCTCGCTTTACGCAGGATTTCGAGATGGAGATTCAATCAGAAGAGGAGGACAAGAAGATAGCCGCCGAGGCTGCTGCCCGCAAATACCATATCGTAAAGAAGGGCGACACCTTGGGCCGTATTGCAATCAACAACCATACAACGGTTACGAAGCTCTGCCAGCTTAATGGCATTAAAAAGACGTCGGTATTGAGTATCGGCCAGCGCATACGCGTAAGATAACACAAACCAACATATTAAAACGACAACGGAGACCCAATAAAATGAGCCTCCGTTGTTGTTTATGGTTGATTTGTTAAATGCTCGTATAGCCGCCATCGACAGCAATATTCTGACCGTTTACATAGGTGCTGACAGGAGATGAGAGGAATAAGACGCATGTGTCGAGCTCTCCATCACGTCCATATCGTCCCATAGGAATACTGCGCTTGGCAATAGATTGGAAATAGTCGCTATCGAGTGTCGCACGGGTAAGATCGGTATAAAAATATCCGGGGCAGATGCTATTTACCGTAATTCCGTGCTTTCCCCACTCGGCTGCCAATGCGCGAGTAAGATTCACTACACCGCCCTTCGCTGCATGGTAGGGTGAACAGCCTGCAATCATATTACCAACCAAACCATACATCGATGCGATATTAATGATTCGACCATAATTGGCTTTTATCATCTCTTTTCCAAACTCGCGTGCGCACACAAATGTTCCAAACAAATCGACATCCATCTCGTGCTTAAACTGCTCGTCGGTGATATCTTCAGCATTGGCAACAGCTCCCGTACCGGCATTATTCACCAAAATATCTACGCGACCAAACCTTGCCATCGTGGCTTGCACAGCCGCCACAACACTCTCGGTAACCGTAATATCGCACTCAATAGGCAACACCTCGACACCATACTCTGTAGATAGTGCCGCAGCATTCTGCTCCAATAGATTCTTTCTGCGTGCCAAAAGTACAAGATTCGCGCCTTGATTTGCCAAAGCCTTTGCCATCTGCAAACCCAAACCTGCCGATGCGCCAGTCACAACTGCCACCTGGCCCTTAAGATCAAAATAATTTTTCATATCATTCAGTTTTTATTATTATCAATTCTTTTCACATTGTAAAAGTAATAACAAAATTCAGTGTTAATATCCAAATTCCATCAATATAATTTATAGTAGTATAAGCTCATGTCGCAAATTATCGACCAATCTATCGTCAAAGGTTTGATACTTTGCGAAGGATATATTAATTTTGCGTTATGGCAAATCCTTTTTCAAAACAGGCTACAACAAACGCTATTCTGATTATCGAGATAGCGTTTCTAATCGTGTTGCTCGTACGTTATAGCGATCGACGCAGAAAACCTGCATCCGACAAACCGCAAACTGAGCAGAGTGTAGCCCACATTGTAAAGGATTCTCTTCGATTTACAACCGACAATGTCGCATCACCGGAGCCCGAAACAAAGCTACGCCCATTCGACCCAAATACGGTCACTTACGAGGAGTTGCGCGCAATTGGTATGAGCCGTCGTGAAGCCGTATCGCTGATAAAATTTCGAGCTACGGGCAAGGTATTCAGTATAAAAGAGGATGTTGCGCTTTGCTATAATATCTCCGACTCGGCATATAGTGTGCTTGCGCCATACATAGTAATTGGCGAGGAGTATCGCATAAAACCTACCGTTCGAACAAGGCACTATGACGCTACGCCGAAAAGAGAGTTCCCGAAAGAACGAGATACGGCAAAGGTTGTCTATTTAACACCCTCGCGATTTAGAATCGATACCGTATCGGAGGCTTATTTGCGTGCAATAGGCGCATTCACAAAGCGTCAAGCCGAGGCGTTTATTCGTTGGCGCGACAGGAGTGGTTTTCGCGATATGGAGGAGGTAAGGAAGTGTTATGTGGTCAGCGATTCTGTGGCTACAGCTTTAGAACCATATATAATCTTCCCCGAAAGAAAACCCGTAGAGCCAACCTACTTTGAAAGGCCTTTAGATATCAATCGAGCCGATTCGGCAAGATTGATAAAAGTTGCCGGCATAGGTCAAATTGTCCAAGAGATTGGAAGAGCACA
>JAGBIR010000150.1 GCA_017934845.1 Alistipes sp.
CAAGCCTGATCAACAGCTCACGAAAAACCCCGTCAGAAATCCTCTGATGGGGTTTTAGTTTTTTACACCCGGCCTCTCCTCCAATTATTTTCCACAAAAAAAACCTGCCCAACCGTATGGTAGGGCAGACGACACGATATTTTCAATCGATTACTTAAACCACTCAGCAACGTGATGGCGTGCCCAGAAGTAATATACTGCAAGGCCAAGCCAGCTTGTAGCCAACAAGATTACTGACAAAATCAACTTACCAATCAAGCCGATAGGCTTCTTAAAGATGTCGAGTACGCACCAAATAGCGCAAATTGTACCCACTAACCAAATAATAAATTCCATAATCTAACGTATTTAAGTTTAACAATAAAAGTTATAGTCTCTATTCATTAAAAATATTCTCATCATACTTCACATCGCTCAAGAACAGCCCCTCGGCCGGTGCTCCTGCCGACGAAAGCGACAAGTCGCGCGCTGTCACTATCCTCTCAAAATCCTCAACCGACAAACGCCCACGTCCCACATCGACCAACGTACCGACAATAGCGCGAATCATATTGCGCAAGAACCTATTGGCGCGTATTGTAAACACGAGTAAATCAGCATCTTTCGCATCACGTTGCCAATCGGCACGCACCACACGGCAGATGTTGGTTTTATTGTTGGAATTGAGCTTTGCGAATGATGTAAAATCCTCTTCTCGCAACAACACCTCGGCTGCTCGATTCATCTTCTCGACGTCGAGTGGCACATAATATTGCCACGACGAGAAACGACGAAACGGATTCTTACGCTGCGATAAATAATAAGTGTATTCGCGCTCAACGGCATCAAAGCGCGCGTGAGCCTCGGCACGTACCTCATAGACTCTACCAGCGGCAATGTCGCGCGGCAGAATAAGATTGAGTTTATACGCCAACTGCGCACAATCTTTCACACCCTGCTCAACATCGAAATGCGCCACATAAAACGAAGCATTCACTCCCGTATCGGTTCTACCCGCGCCAACAACCTCAACCTCCGTTCGCAATAGGGTAGAAAGAGCCTGCTCGACGGTCTGTTGCACGCTCGGCGCATCGGGCTGTCGTTGCCAACCGCAATAGGCGGCTCCATCGTACGAAAGTTCAATAAAATAGCGCATTTATTTCATCTTTTCAAACACAAATATAATTATAATTTCGGAAATCTAAATGCTATTTTTCACATTTTGCATTTTTTAATGTAACAAAATGCAGTGTTAAACGTATAATAAACAAAAGCCGTAAACAAAGTATCGTTTATATATAAAAATACTATATTTGTAATATATTTATAACCACACACTAACCCCGCTTTATGAAAAGAGCAATATTATTACTACTTATCGCATTAATATTCCTATCAATAGGCAATGTTTCTGCACAGATTACCGAACAACAGCAGGTAATTATTGGTGCTATATCACGACATATTGGAGTAAATGTTAAGGATAACACGACAAAATCGGCTATTCCGGGAGCTACCGTCGAATTAGTAATCGCAAAAGGAGATACTCTGCGTAAAATTACCAATAGCAACGGACATGCGCTTTTCCAGCTTGGCGGATCGAAAAGCGACTCACTTACCATACAGGTATCCTACGTCGGCTACAAGACTCTGCGCGAGCGTTTCAAGCAGCAACACGTCGGATATTACGATGCCTTGATGCACATTGATTCAACAAAAATCAGCACCATTATTGTCCGCGGCAATCAGATTGCAATGGTTCAGCGTGGCGACACGACGATTTACAACGCATCGGCATTCAACACTATGCGCGGTGACCCGCTCAACGCACTGGTTAAGAAGTTGCCCGGATTGGAGAATCGCAACGGCACTCTCTATGCCAATGGCGAGAAGGTATCAATGGTGTTGGTAAACGGAAATATGCTCTTCGGGCGCAACATCTCCGACGCATTGCGTCTTATTCGCAGCGACGAGGTTGACAAGGTTAAGGTTTATGACGAGTTTGCACAAGACCGTTTAGATAAAGCCGACACGCTCGACCAGCGCAAGGTACGAGTTTTAGATGTCAAGACCAAGCGACGTATGAATCGTGTTGTAAATCTCGAATTAGCAGCCAGCTACGGTCACTACATCGGAGAGCAGGGTTTCTCGGACAATAATATCGCAAGTGCATCGGTTGTATTCGACCGCTTTGCCGAGAAGAAACCTACGCTCGGAGCATCCATCTATGCAGGGAAAAACCGCAAAGAGGATAATTTATCATGGGGCAACAGCTTGAAGACTCTATTCCCCGGCCCTACACCGACACCTTACCGCGGCGTTGCAGCCAACCTGAAATTTGAAAAGTCAACATTCAATCAACACAATCTTCAGTTTGCAATCAACCAGAATGAGGATATAAATGGTTCACGCGACATATACACCCCCACCGACGAATATAATGAGCGAAACAC
>JAGBIR010000151.1 GCA_017934845.1 Alistipes sp.
GTCAGGGTACACTATCTGCAGCTGGCTGATTTTCTGTCGCGCACAGCCGCCGCCGGCACTCCCGTCTATGGCACTATGCTCGATGGCGACAACATCTACGATGCAAAGCTCAGCACAGGCGGCGTAATCGTTATGGGCAACGAAGGCAAAGGCGTTAGCGAGGCCTGCATAAAGAGTTTTTCGCGTCGTCTGCTTATCCCCACCTACCCCGCCGACCGACAAGGCTCCGAGTCGCTCAATGTAGCTATGGCAACGGGCATAGTCTGCGCCGAGTTCCGCCGCCGACAAAGCACTGAAAAATAGGGTTTAACAATAATTTTTACAGAAAAACGGCCCCAAACGGCTGTTTTTTTGTTATATCGCCATCAATCAGCGCAATAATTGGCTAATAATTAAAAATTATTAGTATATTTGCTGTTTGAAAACATGATTATTATGTCAAACAATAGACTCAAAATAGGAATTACACAAGGTGACATCAACGGTGTGGGTTGGGAGATTATCCTCCACACATTGTCCGACAGCCGCATTACGGAGCTATTTACTCCGGTGGTTTATGGCTCGAGCGTTGTTGCCCAAAAATATATGTCAACCCTCGACGAGGAGGAGGGAAAGGTAGTATTTAACATCGTAGCATCGGCTGCCGAGGCCCAGCAGAATAAGATTAATCTTGTAGAGTGCGGCGAGGCAAAGCCAACCCCGGGCGTAGCGTCAAAGGAGGGCGGCAAAGCTGCCGTAGAGGCTCTTGAGCGCGCAGTTGCCGACCTTAAGAGTGGCGAGATTGATGCTATGGTAACAGCTCCGTTCGACAAGGAGATGGCGCAGAGCGAGGAGTTTAAGTTTACGGGCCACACCGAATTCGTAGCCTCTCACCTCGAGGGCGAGCCTATGATGATTATGTGCAGCGACCGCCTCAGAGTGGGTCTGGTTACGATTCACATCCCCGTAGCAGAGGTCAGCAAGAGCATTTCGCAGGAGAAGATTGTTGCGGCTCTTACCACCCTGCGCAAGTCGCTCAAGGAGGACTTCGGTATTGTTGAGCCTCGCATTGCGGTTTTGGCACTCAACCCCCACGCGGGCGAGGGCGGTATGCTCGGCTCGGAGGAGCAGGAGATTATCAAGCCGGCTATCGTGGAGGCCTTCGAGAGTGGCATCTTGGCATTTGGCCCATTCCCGGCAGATGGCCTGTTCGCCGCAGGAGGTTATACGAAGTATGACGCCGTGCTGGCAATGTATCACGATCAGGGATTGACTCCCTTCAAGACATTGTCGCCCGACGGAGTGAACTTTACGGCGGGATTATCGGCCGTACGTACCTCACCCGACCACGGCACAGCATACGATATAGCAGGTAAGGGAGTCGCCGATCCGCAGTCGATGCGTAACGCTATTTATACGGCTATCGACATCGTTCGCAACCGCGAGGCGTGGGCCGAGTGGTCGGCAAATCCGTTGCAGCGATTCGAGCGCGAGAAGGGCCGCGACGTGTCGGTTAAGGATTTGAAGTTGCCCGAGCAGGAAGAGGAGTAGAGAAGGAGAATCCAAAATCCAAAATCCAAAAATTAGAGTTGAGGATTGAGGATTGGAATTTTGAATTTTAGGAGAACAAACAAGATGAAGAGGAGTCATTACATATTGAGTGTCATATTGCTCGTTGCGAGTGTCATACTCTTGGTAATGAACATTGTGGACCTCTTTACGGGTGGCAATGTCCGCTGGTTTGATATGGTGTTATGCCCCATAGTAGCTATTGCAATGACACTGCGACTGCGCCAGGCTCACAAGGTAAAGGACAACGAGCAATAACGATGCACAATAATTTAGAGATTCATATTACAAATGAGATTTTGAATTAAACAAAGGGTCCGCCGATGTATTCCGTCTCGTAATTGTGGAAGCACCGAACGGCTCAAAACAATAAAATAAATTAAAACAACTTATGATTAAAATTACATTTCCCGATGGCAATGTAAAGGAGTTTGCCAAAGGAACAACTGCTTACCAAGTTGCAGAGAGTATCAGCCCTCGTTTAGCTGCCGACTGTCTGGCCGCTTCGGTAAATGACGTAACGGTCGATATGGGCCGTGCTATTGACGAGGACGCAACAATTAAGTTTTACAAGTGGGACGACGCCGAGGGCAAGCACGCCTTCTGGCACACATCATCACACCTCTTGGCCGAGGCATTGCAGAGCCTCTACCCCGGCATCAAGTTCGGTATCGGTCCCGCTATCGACAACGGTTTCTACTACGACGTAGATTCTCCTACCCCCATCACCGAGGGTGACTTGGCAGCTATCGAGCAGAAGATGCAGGAGCTGGCTCGCCAGAAGGAGGAGCTCGTACGTTCGGAGGTGTCGAAGGAGGATGCACTCAAGACATTTACAGAGAAGGGTGACCAGTACAAGGTTGAACTTATTCAGGACCTTGAGGATGGTACCATCTCATTCTATACAAACGGCTCATTTACCGACCTTTGCCGTGGTCCGCATATCCCCAACACTGGCTTTATCAAGGCCGTTAAGTTGACATCGGTTGCGGGTGCTTACTGGCGCGGTAACGAGAACAACAAGATGCTTACCCGTATCTATGGCGTATCGTTCCCCAAGAAGTCGATGCTCGACGAGTATCTGGCTATGATCGAGGAGGCAAAGAAGCGTGACCACCGTAAGTTGGGCAAGGATCTGGAACTCTTTATGTTCTCACAGCGCGTAGGTCAGGGCCTTCCGATGTGGTTGCCAAAGGGTGCCGAGTTGCGCGACCGTTTGGAGCGTTTCTTGCGCCAGATTCAGAAGGATTACGGCTATATGCAGGTTATCAC
>JAGBIR010000152.1 GCA_017934845.1 Alistipes sp.
ATATTGGAGCTCTACCGAATCCTCAGACCCAAGAAATGCAAAATCTTACTTCTTTGGTAGGTCTAAAATTAACAATGAGACGGCAAAGCAAAATATCAATACCGCTCGCGCTGTATGTGAGTTCTAAATTATAAAATTATCACTCTTGAGATCGGCAAAAAGCCGATCTCTTTTTGTTAGATTGGGATTTTTTCGATAATTTTGTTTAGTTTATAACACAATAGGTCGGAATATGAAACAGACAATTTTTGCACTCTTTATGCTCTTGGCAGCGGTAAATGTTGCGGCACAAGGTTATCAAGCGCTCTTTGAGGTTGAACATGGGCCATATTTGCAGGCTCTGACAACAAATAGTGTGGTGGTTTCGTTCGCTACATCGGATCGCGCCCTGTCGGCTGTCGAGTTACGCGAAAAGGGCAGTCAAGAGGTATCGACCCACTATATGACAAAGGATGGCCTCAGGATGGCATATTCAAAACATAACAATGTAGAAATTAAAGATTTACGTCCCGCAACCAACTACGAATACCGTATCATAGCCAAGCCTACATTGAAGTATCGACCCTACGACATCCGCTTTGGCGACGAAGTGCAGACCGAGTGGTACGACTTCCGCACCTTCGCACCCGATGCCGAGACATTCACGTTCGTTGCGACGACCGACATTCACGACAACGCTCGCAAGTGTGAAGATCTCTTAGCGATGCACGATATGGAGCAGGCCGAAGCTCTATTTATGGTTGGCGATATAGTGTGCGACATCAGCCGCGAGGGTCAAGCCTACGAGAGTATTATCGACGTTGCATCGCGCCTCTTTGCGCGAAACAAGCCGCTCTACCTCATTCGTGGTAACCACGAGGTGCGTGGCTCGCACTGCCGCGATTTAGACCTCTATTTCCACAAAATCGACGGCCGCTACTACTCGCTTCAACGCTTCGGCTCGACAGCCGTTCTGATGCTCGATAGTGGCGAGGACAAAGCCGATGCGAGCGCAGTTTTCAACGGAGTTAAAGAGCTGGAACAATATGTAGATCAGGAGATTGAATGGCTGCGCGAGGCTGTTCGCAGCAAGGCGTGGCGCAAGGCTGCTCACCGCATCGTTTTGATTCACATTCCACCCACATCGGCACCTATGCGTCGCGTGCAGCAGCTCGAGGAGATACTCTGCTGGGGCAGCGACAGCTG
This sequence comes from Alistipes sp., assembly GCA_017934845.1. GTDB lineage: Bacteria > Bacteroidota > Bacteroidia > Bacteroidales > Rikenellaceae > Alistipes. Next base: position 1,186 of record JAGBIR010000152.1, read on the forward strand.
GGGCGAGAAGGCTCTCGACATCTTCAACAATGCCGACATCGACCTTATGATTTCGGGCCACACCCACCAATTCAACTTCATCCCCGCCGTCAAGGGCGAGCAGAACTACCCGCTCGTTATTAACGACCACCGCAGCGCAATGACCGTAAAGGTCGATGGCGATGGTATCGACGTAAAGGTGATAAATATCGATGGCGAGGTGCTTTTAGAGGAGCATTTTCAGCAATAACGCACGCTTTTAGCACTCTAACAGAGAGGAAAAGCCGTTTTTTAGGGCCGAAGATTGCTCGTTGGCAATTATTTTACTAATTTTGCGACCGGAAAATTAATAACAAAAATTATAACTCACTATGGGAAGAGCGTTTGAATATCGCAAAGCAAGAAAAATGAAGCGTTGGGGACACATGGCCCGCGTCTTCACAAAGATCGGTAAGGAGATTGAGATCGCCGTTAAGGCAGGTGGCTCGGATCCTTCATCGAACACACGTCTGCGTATCCTTATCCAGAATGCCAAGGCTGAGAACATGCCAAAGGAGAACATCGAGCGCGCAATCAAGCGTGCGACAGACAAGGATGCTGCCGACTATAAGGAGATGATTTACGAGGGTTACGGCCCTCATGGCGTGGCTTTCCTCGTGGAGACCGCTACCGACAACACAAACCGTACGGTTGCCAGCGTACGTATGTACTTCAACAAGTGCGGCGGTACGTTGGGTAACTCGGGTTCTGTGGCATTTATGTTCGAGCATAAGTGTATCTTTAAGTTCAAGCCCACAGAGGGTGCAGACCTCGAGGAGATGGAGTTGGAGATGATCGACTTGGGTGTTGACGAGTTCTATGCTGAGGAGGGCGAGGTAACTGTCAGCGCACCTTACGAGTCATTCGGCGCTATCCAGAAGTGGATTGAGGATATGGGCTTCGAGTTGATATCGGGTGAGGGCGTACGCATCCCGACCGATACAAAGGAGCTTTCGGGCGAGGAGCGCGAGGCTGTCGAGAAACTGCAGGAGAAGCTGGAGGAGGACGACGACGTAGTAAACGTCTATACCACAATGGCCGAGGCCGACGAGGAGTAATCCTCTGCTAAGCGACAGATAAAATAGAGAAAAGGGGATTGCCTAATACTTATTGGGCAATCCCTTTGTTGTATATATATTTAGGTGTGGCTACTCAGCGGGCAACACATCGAAGTCGATCTGATCAACAGTGAGCACCGTAACCTGCTGCCCGTTGTATTGCCCTGAGCACTCGGCACCGAGCAGGCGACCCTCGCTCTTTGAGAAACGAGCAACTATCCCGACCTTGTCGCCCCTGGTGCTAACCAAGATCATATCGCCCTCCTCGCGGAATTTTAGCAGCAAACCCGTTAACAAAGCGTACTCCTTCAGGTTATCGATCGTAGCGAGCGGAGTGAGGTCGATTCCTCCGTGGGGTCGCTCGAGTACTAATTGCCCGTTCTGGTAGCGTCGGTAACTCTCGCCATCATAGAGTTCCATAGAACGAGCCTCGTCCTGCCACTTGATAGCCATTTTGATCTTTGACTCCTCTTTGCGAATCTCGACGGTGCCCTGCGTCGGAGTGCCATCGAAATCAATATCATAGAGTTCCCGTGAGCTCTTGTTCTCGGTAACATGTGCGGTGAATCGAACGAGGTAGTTATCCGATTCGAGAAGTTGAGTCAATGCTTGCTCAACCACCTCGCGTGCGGTGCTGGTCTGCACACTGCTAATGCCGATGACAACTGCCACTGCGACCATAGCGGCAACGGCACCAATGCGTACTGCTTGCCAGAGTGTGCGGCGGCGTGGCGCGGGGACTTTGAATTCGAGTGAGGTTGTGGGGGCGAAACGCGGCGAAAGAAGATCCTCTACGCGGCGGTCCGTAATGTTGTCTAAATTGTTGTTGGTTTTCATAATGTTGTTTTTTTGTGAGTTAAAGCAGCCCACGCTTTTCGAGGGCTTCGCGCAACTTGTCAATGCCATAGCGAAAACGCGATTTGGCTGTTGTGAGAGGGATGTTGCAGATCGAGGCAATCTCGTCAAACGTGCGACCGCCATAGATTCGCAATCTAATCACTTCGCTCTGCTCTTCGGGCAGGTGCGCCATCAGTCGCTCGATCAGTCGGAACTCCTGCTCGAAATCCGTTGGTGCGAGGTCATCGCTGCGGAGAGTGTCGAGTGTTTCGGTCGGAGCAAATTGTCGGCGCGATCGCAGTAGCGAGGTGCAACTATTTGACAACGAGCGATAAACATAACCTTTCAGATCGTCAATCTCGGCAAGCCGTGCGCCTTGTCTCGAGAGCTTGACATAGAGCTCCTGCACCACATCATCGGCATCTGTAGCCGAACCCAACCGATAGCAGGCGTATCGAAACAGATGGTCGCGCTCCGACTGCATCAACTGAGCCAGGCGAGTGTGTTGTTTGTTTTCTGTTGTTAGTTTCATAATCTCTTTTTTTGTTTGCTGGGAACGCGCTTCCGAATATATAACGCACAAATGTCGAAAAAGACTTAACTCTCGCGCACTTTTTCTTACAAAAAAAACTCGATACTACCCATCCAGGAAGTATTGGGGAAATGGTAATGATGCAAAAAAAGTCCGAGCCATTAGGCCCGGACTTAAAGTTAGAGTTTATGCAAATTACTCGTTATAAGTCTTTGCTGTACCAGTAACGGTATGAGTCTCAAGAAGTACCTTCTTAAAGTAATAGCACTTCTTCTTACCTTCCTTCTCCTTCTGAGCAGTCAACTCAGGATCGTGAATAGTAGGATAAGATGTCATTTCGTACTCAACTTCGTACTCAACGCCAAGCTCAAGGCCTGTTACATACTGATTCCAATCGTCGTAGTTATCATCGCCCAGCCAGCTAATACCAGCATAGCTCAACCATACCTTCAATGGGCTCTCGAAGTTCAAATTCTTCTCAATCCACTGTGAGAATACAGGCTTGCCATCCTTATAGAACTGGAACTTGAATGAATGGAAGAAGTTCTGCTTACCAGTCCAGCCCTCTACGCGTACATTATTCTTCTTATAACCGTCGCGGTCATCGTAGAATACCTTAAACGTAGGAGTATCAACACCTTCGAGAGTATAGACCTCAACTTCAATAGTCTCCGAAAGCTCCTTACCACCAACTGTAGTTGTTACAGTAATATTGTAGCTGGGCTTTGTCAACTCGCTAACAACAACCGAAGCACGGCCATCGTTAACAGTAAAGTCACTCTTTGCAAATGTCTTGCTCTGGCCATCGTAAGATACAGTTACAGATGCGATATCTGCATTGTCAACCCACGACAAACGAGCAGCCTGATACATACCATTGATTGACTTACGACCAATACGAGAAGCATCAACACGATCAACCCACTCGGTACCCTCGTCAACATCAGCTGCAAGAGCCAATGTGTACTCCTTACGGGTATCGGTTGTTGCAGTATTATTCAACGTTGCACCAGCCGATGAAAGCTGTGCAGATGTGAAGGTTACAAGATGATCGGTCAACGGAGCGTGATCGAAGGTATAGTTGCAGCTCTCCGAGCGGCTACCATCCTTACCACGACCATTAGTTGTAGTAAACTTAAAGTACTGACCATCCTTATCGCACAGACGCAATGTACGGAAATCACCATCATCGCTTACATCAGCATAACGGTTTGATGTAGGAGCATAAGTGATCTCGTAATCGAAGGTGTAAGAGGTATTGCTGTTCAATACATCACCTGCAACATACCATGAGTAGCTCTTCAACTTAGGAGTCTTATTACCCTCGGCAGGAGCATCTGCGCTAACCTCGCCGGTAGCACCCGATACGCCACTG
>JAGBIR010000153.1 GCA_017934845.1 Alistipes sp.
AAGCCCCTTTTTGTTTTCTTTTGCCATCAACTCATTTTTCAGAGTTTCACAACCTCCAATTCATTCTATCACTCTACGCCACAAAACATATTTTACAATCGCGCAAGTTTATTTATCAAAGATAATATTTTTATTTCAATCTACGGCATAAAAAGTCATTTTATATTCTATTTTTTTGTAATTTTTTCAAATTTCCCAACCATTTTTCATCGCTCGAGCGGTTTTACTTTCGCCTAAAAATCTTTTAACGTAAAAAATCATTCATATTTTGAATTTTGCCACAGATATGATTATCTTTGCATTTAGGATTTATCCACACTAATTTTATGGCAATAGAGAGAAATTTCAGAAATATAGAGAGCGACTCGGAATTTGAAAATCGTATTCGTCCGCAAGAGCTTTCGACCTTTGCCGGCCAAGATAAGATTGTCGATAACCTCAAGGTCTTTATCAAGGCGGCATTGATGCGTGGCGACTCGCTCGACCACGTCTTGCTCCACGGCCCTCCGGGATTGGGAAAGACTACGCTTGCAAATATCATTGCCCACGAGATGGGTGCACAGATGAAGGTCACCTCGGGTCCCGTTTTGGATAAGCCGGGCGATTTGGCAGGCTTGCTCACAAATCTGGAGGCTGGCGACGTATTGTTTATCGACGAAATTCACCGTTTAAGCCCCATTGTCGAGGAGTATCTTTACTCGGCTATGGAGGATTATAAAATCGATATCGTACTCGACAAAGGCCCTTCGGCCCGCTCGATTCAAATTGAGCTTGCTCCGTTCACTTTGGTTGGTGCTACGACGCGTAGTGGATTGCTCACTTCGCCCTTGCGTGCGCGCTTTGGTATCACTTGCCATTTGGAGTATTACGACACACCTGTTTTGGCGGGTATCGTTAAGCGTTCGGCGCGTATTATCGACATCTCGATCGACGACGATGCAGCTCTTGAAGTTGCTCTACGTTCACGCGGTACACCACGAATTGCCAACGCGTTGCTGCGTCGTGTAAGAGACTTTGCCATGGTCAAGGGCGAGGGTCATATCGATTTGGATATCACGCGAATAGCCCTGCAAGCTCTCAATATCGACTCGCGTGGTTTAGACCAGATGGACAATAAGATTCTATCTACTATAATCGAAAAATTCAAGGGCGGCCCCGTGGGTTTGAATACCATAGCTACGGCCGTTGGCGAGGAGGCCGGAACAATCGAAGATGTTTATGAGCCATTCCTCATTAAAGAGGGTTTCATCAAGCGCACGCCACGCGGTCGTGAGGCTACAGAACTCGCATATAGGCATTTAGGATTCACTCCGAAAGCCGACGAAGGATCGTTATTCTAGACATCGAAACAAAATAAGAGCCCGTCTAATCACCGATAGACAGGCTCTTATTTTTAAATCCACAATCGACACACAAAAAACACTATTCAGCCTCTTTACCCGGCTCGACGTGAATGTTTATTTGTGTCTCAGAACTATACTTTTCAATAAGAGCTTTTTCCACATTAGTCGCTATATCGTGAGCTTTCACAATGGAGATATTCGGATCTACAACTATATGAGCATCTATTATAAACGATATACCGTTGCGACGAGTCTTAAGTTCGTGTATATCATCAACGCCATCAACCGTCAAAGCTGTTTTTATAATTTCAGTTTCAATCTCTTCCGGAAGTGACGCTTCCAAAAGTTCAGCAAGACTGGGTATGGCCATCTTCACAGCTATCATAATAATAACAAGGCTAATAAGACAAGAGACTATAGGATCAAGTACGGTCCATTTATTCCCAAGAATTACAGCGCCACCGATACCTATCAAAGCACCAACCGACGACAATGCATCACTCCGATGATGCCACGCATTGGCAATCACAACAGGGCTATTCACCTCTCTACCAACTTTTGCAGTAGCTTGATATAATAACTCTTTTGCAACAATACTCACAACCGCTGCCAACAATGCGATTTTCCCCGGCATAGGGATCTCACCACCGTTCATTACATCTATAATTAAACGAATACCTCCAGACATTAACTTACCGCCCACAACAACAAGTATCAAACTAACAAGCAGAGTAGCTAATGTCTCATACTTTCCGTGACCGAAAGCGTGTCCTCGATCTTTGTTTTTAGATGATATGTGCGAAAACACCAAAACCACAATATCACTGATCAAATCCGATAAAGAGTGCACACCATCCGCCAACATTGCCGCACTATGTCCAATAACACCGACAAATATTTTAATTACCGACAATAGTACATTCAATACAGCACCAATGACTGTAATATGTTTAATCTTTTGTTCTCTAGTTTGCATCACAATCAGACTAAAATGAGGCTGCTTTTAGCGGGCAACCTCATTTGTTTTAAAATAATGCCTTAAAGTCTGCAAGAGGCATCTTCTCTACATCACAATATCCTATCGCTCGCGGCCATACGATATGGATTGAATCGCCCTCATTTTTCTTATCCTGCTTTACGGCTGTAAGCAGTTGTCGCATTGCTACGGGAGGCTCGAGCTGGAATCCTATACCCTCCAATACGCATCGAATACGATTGCAATCCTCTGCCGAGAGCAATCCACGACCTACAGCAGCATCGGCAATAAGAGCCAGGCCAACAGCCACAGCCTCACCGTGATTCATCTTTGAAGAGGATTTCTCGATAGCGTGTGCCAACGTGTGACCCAAATTCAGCTTACGCCTGTCGCCCGTCTCCCGCTCGTCACGCTCGACAATATCGGCCTTGACCTTAATAGCTCGAAAGACTATCTGCGCCAACTTCTCGGTATCGCGCTGAAGTGTGCTAAAATCGCACTGCTCAAGCATTTCGAAGAGTTCACTATCAGCAATTACAGCCGACTTCACGACCTCGGAAAGTCCTGTACGAAAATCGCGCGGAGAGAGTGTTCGCAGCATATTCACATCACATATAACGAACTTTGGTTGACAGAACGTACCGACCATATTTTTATATCCTTCGACATTTACGCCATTCTTGCCGCCTACGCTCGCATCAACCTGACCGAGCAACGTTGTCGATACAAATCCGAACTCCACGCCTCGCATATAGGTAGCAGCGGCAAATCCAGCCACATCGGTAACAATACCACCTCCTACGCCCAGCACAAAGCACGAGCGATCGACACCCAACTCGATAAATCGCTTATAGATTGTATCTATGGTTATAAGTGTTTTATTCGTCTCTCCTTGTCCAATTAAGACGTGGTCGAAGCGCTCCAGCAGAGAGTGGTAATGGCGGTCGATATTAACATCCGACACCACTACGATTCGCTTCTGGGGCAGCAATCGGGGCAACCACTCTGCCACATCGCCAACAACCACACGACTACGTCCTTTTATTTCTATTTCCAAATTCATAACCTCAAAACCTTGAATAGTCGAACAAAAATAGAACATTTTCACGATTTAATTATTAACTTTGCGCGATTAATTTCAATTACTATGCAAAAACTTCGTAATATTGCAATTATCGCCCACGTTGACCACGGTAAGACGACATTGGTTGACAAGATGATAGTAGCCGGTCATCTTTTGCGCGGCGACAACAACACGGGCGACCTTATAATGGACAACAACGACTTGGAGCGTGAGCGTGGTATCACCATCCTATCGAAGAACGTGTCGGTTATATACAAAGATTATAAAATCAATATCATCGATACCCCGGGCCACGCCGACTTTGGTGGCGAGGTAGAGCGCGTATTGAATATGTGCGATGGCGTATTGCTGCTGGTAGATGCCTTCGAGGGTACTATGCCGCAGACTCGTTTCGTACTCCAGAAGGCTCTGTCGCTGGGTAAAAAGCCTATCGTGGTTATCAATAAGGTCGATAAGCCTAACTGCCGTCCCGAGGTGGTTAACGAGCAGGTGTTCGATTTGATGTTCTCGCTAAACGCCACCGAGGAGCAGCTGGATTATAAGACAATCTATGGCTCGGCAAAGCAGGGCTGGATGTCACACATCTGGAACGAGCCTACCGACTCAATCGCACCACTTTTGGATGCTATTATCGATGAGATTCCCGCTCCCGAAATTGTCGAGGGTACACCTCAGATGCTCGTTACATCGTTGGAGTATTCGCCCTACGTAGGCCGTATTGCCGTTGGAAAGATTACTCGCGGAGAGTTGCGTGCAGGACAGAACGTCACACTCGCAAAACGCGACGGAGAGACAATGATTAAGACCCGCATCAAGGAGTTAATGGTATTTGATGGTCTGGGCAAGACAAAGGTCGATAAGGTTGAGTGTGGTGAGATTTGCGCTATGGTAGGTATCGAGGGCTTCGAGATTGGCGATACAATTTGCGATTATGAGAATCCCGAGCCGCTGCCACCCATCGCTATCGACGAGCCTACAATGTCGATGCTCTTCACGATTAACAACTCGCCATTCTTCGGCAAGGATGGCAAATATGTCACTTCGCGCCACCTCAAGGAGCGTTTGGATAGAGAGCTGGAGCGTAACCTCGCACTTAGGGTTGAGCCCGGACAGAATGCCGACTCATTTATCGTCTATGGTCGTGGCGTGTTGCACCTCTCGGTGTTGGTTGAGACAATGCGTCGCGAGGGCTATGAGTTGCAGGTTGGTCAGCCAAAGGTTATCATCAAGGAGATTGATGGCGTAAAGTGTGAGCCCGTAGAGGAGATGACCGTCGATTGCCCCGACGAGTATTCGGGTACGGTTATCGAGATGGTAACAAAGCGCAAAGGTAACCTTGCAAATATGGAGTCGGATGGCGAGCGTACACGCTTGGAGTTCTTGGTTCCGTCGCGTGGAATTATCGGCTTGCGTTCAAATATGCTTACAGCAACTGCCGGCGAGGCCATTATGACACACCGCTTGAAGGATTTCGAGCCTTGGATGGGCGAAATTGAGATGCGTACCAACGGCTCACTCATCGCTTCGGAGACTGGTACAGCTTACGCCTATTCAATCGACAAGTTGCAGGATCGCGGCCGTTTCTTCATCTCGCCGATGGAGGAGGTCTATTGCGGTCAGGTCGTTGGCGAAAGTACTCGTCAAGGCGATATTACAATCAACGTAACAAAGGCCAAGCAGCTTACCAATATGCGCGCCTCGGGTGCCGACGATAAGGCTGTAATTGTTCCGCCAAAGGTATTCTCGCTGGAGGAGGCGTTGGAGTATATCAAGGCCGACGAGTATGTAGAGGTAACCCCCAAGTCGATGCGTCTGCGTAAGATTCTCCTGAATGAGATCGACCGCAAGCGCGCCGCCAAGCAGGAGTAATCAACAATAAAAAAGGCTGTCCAACCACAAGTGTTGCGACAGCTTTTTTTTGTATTCAAGTGGAAGTCTAACGACAAAGTAGCCCTTCGCGGGGCAACTTCTTTTCATTTACTTTTTCATGGTAGCATACGAGAGTATGTGCCACGAGACGACAATTGCAAGGAACAATAATGCCACTTGCGCCCACCACCACTGATCGACAACCGCCAATATACAATAGCCGAGCGTAAGCCACAACATCGACACCGACACTATCTTCACGCGCAACGGTATAGCTCGATTCTCGCGAAAATTACGGATATACTCCCCCAAGCGAGGATGATTCAGCAACCATTCATACAATCTTGGCGACGAGCGCAGGAACAATGCAGCCGAAAGTAGCAACAACGGTGTTGTTGGCAACAGCGGAAGAAATATTCCTGCAATAGCCAAACCTAACGACAGTAGTCCCAATATGGTTAAAATCGCTTTCACGGCCACAAAAATAATAATTCACCGATAAATTACGCCTATTTAATTCAAAATAGATAAAATTTTGCTTACTTTTGTAGGTACGCAAATTAACAAACTATAGATATGAAAAAATTGGGTATTGCCTGCGACCACGCGGGCTATGAAATGAAAGAGTTTCTTGTAGGTTATCTCTCAACCAAAGGTTACGAAATGGTCGATTTCGGTACACACTCCGAAGAGAGCATCGACTATCCCGACTTCGGTCACGCTTTGGCCGAGGCTGTCGAGGGTGGCGAAGTTGAGCAGGGTATTGGTCTTTGCGGCTCGGGCGAAGGAATGGCAATGACTCTCAACAAGCATCAAGGTATCCGTGCCGGTTTGTGCTGGAGCGAGGAGATTGCCGGACTTATTCGTCAGCACAACGATGCAAACGTTGTCGTTCTGCCCGCGCGCTTTATCTCTAACGACGAGGCTATTGCTATTGTCGATAAGTTCCTCACAACAGATTTCGAGGGCGGTCGTCACATTCGTCGCGTCGAAAAGATTGCTTGCAAGTAAATAGTATTGTTAAAGTAAAAGTTGCCTTACCCGATTGTTGGTAAGGCAACTTTTTTGTGTCATACAACCTAAAACATATACGATGCTCCGATATAGAAATTACGATTATAGGCATCTACCCCATTGCCAATCTGCGAGATATTAACCAAGCCCCAATCATACCCGATATAGAGTCGATAGTGGTCGAACATTGTCAATCCGCCACGCAAACCCAAGCCGAAATCAAATCGTTTGAGATTACTATCTGAGAAGGAATCAACCTTCACAGTTTCATTGCCCGTATAATATTTATCCGTTCCGAACAATCCTATGGCAAAGTAGGGACCAAACGATCCAAACACGCCGAAATTACCGCCGCCAAACATATATTTGTAACCAATATGAATAGGCACTTCGAGGTAGTACGGACGCGATGTAACGCTTGCATAGGTGTCGCCATTGGCACCGGTATATTCTGCGCCCTTCGAACTTAACACAGCCTCGCCATCGAAATAGAATCCTTTGAAGATAAACGGTGCATCCATCTCTGCTCGAAAACCGTCACGAAAGCCAACACGCGAGTCGGTATCAATCGAGAAATCTACGGTCTCCATCGAGAAGGAGTTAAAATTCATAGCACCAACAACTCCATAACGCAGGCCTTGAGCCGAGCTCGCTACAGAGAGTGTTACGGCGAACAAAAATAGTGGTAAAAATTTTTTCATAACATCTGTATTTTAATATTCACCTATGTGTACTACAAAAAAGATGCGAGAATTTCATATCCCCGCATCTTTAGCCACTAATTTTGTAATTAGCCCAATCAAATAGGCTCTTTAGAACATAAAAGCTGTACCTATATATAGATTAACCGTATGAGCCTTAACCTTTATCGTAGAGTTCTCCACATCGCCCTCGAAAGATATTTCGCTCGTCTTGGCCATATTTATCAGGCTATGCTCAACGCCGATAAAGAACTGCCATTTGTTCCACAGCTCGACACCCAAATTATAATTCAAACCAAAGTCGAAACGCTTATAATCGCTACCAAATATATCTGTTTTGATTTTGTCTCCATTGACTTTGGCAACGCCCTTGCCCAAAATTCCCAGACCGAAATAAGGGCCGAGGCTTCCCATCAACGATACCTCATCCGACAAAGGCAGACGATAGCCTAAATTCACAGGAATCTCGAGATAACCCAAGTTAGCGTGAGAGTCTTTCCACGCGCCACCCTTAAGGTTATATAGGAACTTACCTTCAAGGAAAAAGCCGTCGGTAATTATATCTTGAAAATCCAATTCGGCCTTAACGCCCAAACGGAAGCCTACATAAGCATCTGAATTTATATTCTTACTTTTCAACCAACTCAAATTCAATGCAGCCGTAGGTCCCCAACGCAACTCCTGCGCCGAAATCGTTGTTGCCATAACAACAGCCACTAATGCTAAAACAAATCTTTTCATACTTATTAAATATATTAATTCATCAACAAATATATCAACAATCTATCATTTTTCAAAATTTATCTCATTTTCTATCGACTAATCATTCACTATTATTCTAAAAATAACC
>JAGBIR010000154.1 GCA_017934845.1 Alistipes sp.
CCTTGCGGCTTGCCAAAATTAGGGCTTACGCGATGGTAATGATTATACCCCTCTGTCCTAACGGACATCTCCCCTACATTAGGGGCGAATTTTTTGGGTAGCTGAAGAAATACTCTCCCCCTAAGATAGGGGGAGTACCCTTTAGGGGGAGGGGGTATGAAAATTCAAAATTCAAGGCTGCGAGTAAGCGAGGGCAGAGTGAACTTGTTCGCTATGCCGAGCGAGAGCAGACAAGCGAAGCCCTTGCGGCTTGCCAAAATTAGTTGCTGACGCGGCGGAATAGATTGTTTAGTTTATAATTCTATTTATTAGTTCAAAACTATAAAACAACATAGTTTACAATCCGTTTATAAACTATTATACTAATTGAGAATATTGAGCCGAAAATATCATATTTTGGCTTGTGGGTTTGTCTTTTTTCGATATTTTCTTTAACTTGCCATTTAGTTATTTAGGTTGATATTTTTTGAAAGTGAGTTTTATAAATTAAACCTAAATAATAATTAATTGTAAACTATTTAACTTATAATGATATGAAAAGACTTTTTCTGATGCTAACTCTTGTAGCACTTGTTTCGTGCGATTTAACTCCCGTTGAGTTGCAAATCTCGGAGTCGGCAGCCGACCTCCAGTTCGATGAGCTGGCTACACGCTGGGATGAGGCCATACCTTTGGGTAATGCCACCATTGGAGCACTTGTTTGGCAGCGCGAGGATGTGTTGCGCCTCTCGTTGGATCGTACCGATCTGTGGGATTTGCGTTCGACCGACAGCCTTGCGGGCGATAACTATACGTTTGAGTGGGTTAAGGAGCAGATCCGCGCAAACAACTACAAGGCGGTGCAGCAGAAGATAGATATCCCCTACGAGATGATTCCTGCACCGTCGAAGATTCCGGGAGCTGCGTTGGAGTTCTCGCTCGAGGGTTTTGGCTCTCCGCAGGGGGTAAGGTTGTTCCTCGACAATGCTTTGTGCCGCGTAGATTGGGCCGATGGACGCAGTTTGCAGACCTTTGTTCACGCTACCGAGCCTGTGGGTTGGTTTGTATTTGATAACGTGGCGGAGGATTTCACTCCCGATATCATTGCTCCACAATATCGTAGGGAGGGCGAGAGCGAGGCTGTTAATTCGGTTACGGGACAGGACTTGCAACGCCTTGGTTATGAGCAGGGTGATGTAGTAAAAACAGAGAATACAATCGTCTATCATCAGAAGGGTTACGACTCGTTCTACTACGATGTTGTAGTGCGCTGGAAGCATTGCGCCGGGCAGTTGATAGGTACGTGGAGCATCACCTCTTCGATGAGTGGCTATTCTGCCGAGGATGTAACGGCCGAGGCACTGAAGCGCGGAGTGAAGCGCGACTACTCTTCGCACCTCGATTATTGGGATGGCTACTGGGCGCAATCGTCGGTGAAGCTGCCCGACGAGGTGCTGCAGAAGCAGTATTATAACGAAATGTATAAGTTCGGCTCGGCCACTCGTAGCGACTCATACCCTATCTCGTTGCAAGCTGTTTGGACTGCCGATAATGGTAAGCTACCACCTTGGAAGGGCGACTACCATCACGACCTGAATACCCAGCTCAGCTATTGGCCCACCTATGCGGGAAACCACTTGGAGGAGGGTATGGGTTATCTAAATACTTTGTGGAATCAGCGCGAGGTTTATCGCGACTATACGCGCAAATACTTTGGCGTTGAGGGAATTAACGTTCCGGGCGTATGTACTCTTACGGGCGAGGCTATGGGTGGCTGGACACAGTACTCAATGTCGCAGACTGTGGCGGCGTGGCTTGCGCAGCACTTCTGGCTGCATTGGAAGTACTCTGCCGACCATCTATTCCTGCGCGAGCGCGCCTATCCTTTTGTGAAGGAGGTGGCAACGTTCCTCGAGCAGATTTCTTATGTTGATGATAAGGGAGTTCGCCGTTTGGAGTTTAGCTCAAGTCCCGAGTTTTACGATAATACTATCAAGGCGTGGTTTACCGAGATGACAAACTACGATTTGTCGTTGATCTATTTTGCCTTCGAGGCTGCTGCCGAGATGGCCGAGGCATTGGAGCTTAGCGAAGAGAGCGAGCATTGGAGCGCACTTAAGAGCCAGCTGCCCGACTTTGACGTAGATTCCGAGGGTAGCCTTACCATTGCCAAAGGAACGCCCTATAAGGTGTCGCATCGTCACTTCTCGCACCTTATGGCAATCCATCCGCTGGGCATCATAGACTGGAGTGATGGCGAGGAGGCGCAGCGCATCATAAAGGCTACAATTCAGCGTCTGGAGGAGTGCGGCCCCGACTATTGGACAGGCTATTCGTATAGCTGGTTGGGAAATCTTCAGGCTCGCGCAATGAATGGCGAAAAGGCAGCCGAGGCTTTGCGTATCTTTGCCGAGTGTTTCTGCCTGAAAAATACCTTCCACGCCAATGGTGACCAGACGCGCAGCGGAAAATCTCGATACACCTATCGTCCTTTTACTTTGGAGGGCAACCTTGCATTTGCTGCGGGCATCCACGAGATGCTTATGCAGAGCCATACGGGCGTTATTCGCATCTTCCCCGCCATTCCCGACTCTTGGCGCGATGTGGAGTTCGAGAATCTGCGTGCTATGGGCGGTTATCTGGTTTCGGCAGCGATGAAGGATGGTGCTTTGGTGCGATTCGACATTCGTGCAGAGCGCGATGGCGAGGTGGAGTATGTTAACCCCACAACAGGCGCACACGAACGTAAACAACTCGCCGCCGGCGAAATTCTTTCGGTCGTGAAGTAGAAATTAATAATTCAGAATTCAAAATTCAAAATTCAAAATTTTTTGGCTGGCGCAGAGGGAATGTCATGCCACAATTGGGTAAAGTATTGATTGACAAGTACGCAAGTGCTACCCTTACCCAATTGATTGGCATCTACCTTATATAGAACTCTTGTTACCATGTCCGTACCTGCAAGGTAGCATTTATAAAAGGTGGATTCCAATCATTAGCACAAGGTGATGTTGTTGGTATCTGCAAACCAATACGTTGTGCTAATGTGGAATGACGGTCGTATTAGTTTGTGGGGCGGTTATGTTTATACCCCTCTGTCCTGCGGACATCTCCCCTATATTAGGGGCGAAGTTTTGGATGGCAAAATATAATACTCTCCCACTAAAATAGGGGGAGTCCCGCAGGGGTGGGGGTATGATAATTTCTATCTAAATTAGTAATTCAGTCATAATGGCTGAAAAAATAGTCGGAGATGAGCCTCCGACTAATATATTATTACTCTTTTTTGTGGTGAAAATTTCTTATTCGAAATAAAAGTTGTAATTTTGTTACAAATTAGAAATATTATACGTTTATGTCAGAAAAGAAGTTTAAGCGTTATCTTATAACATCGGCACTTCCCTACGCCAACGGCCCTGTACATATCGGCCACTTGGCGGGTGTTTATGTGCCTTCGGATATCTATGCGCGTTATTTGCGCCTTAATGGCCACGATGTAATCTCGGTTTGCGGTAGCGACGAGCACGGTGTACCTATTACTATCAAAGCTCGTAAGGAGGGTATCACCCCCCAGCAGGTTGTCGATCGTTATCACGAGATTATCAAGGATGCTTTCAAGCGTCTTGGTATGTCGTTCGATATCTATTCGCGCACCTCGTCGCCCACCCACCGCGTAACAGCGTCGGATTTCTTCCGCAAGCTCTACGACGAGGGTAAGTTCATCGAGCAGACTTCGGAGCAGTATTACGACGAGGAGGCAAAGACATTCCTTGCCGACCGCTATATTATGGGTACTTGTCCTCACTGCCAGAGCGAGGGTGCTTATGGCGACCAGTGTGAGAAGTGTGGTTCTACACTCTCGCCCGACGAGCTTATCAACCCCCACTCAACGGTTTCGGGAGCTGTGCCTGTTAAGAAGTCAACCTCGCATTGGTATCTGCCTTTGAACGAGTATGACGGCTTCCTTCGCGAGTGGATTTTGGAGGGACACAAGGAGTGGAAGTCGAATGTATATGGCCAGTGTAAGTCGTGGCTCGATTTGGGCCTTCAGCCGCGTGCCGTAAGCCGCGATTTGGATTGGGGTATCCCCGTTCCGGTTGAGGGTGCCGAGGGTAAGGTGCTCTACGTATGGTTTGACGCACCTATTGGCTATATCTCTGCTACAAAGGATCTTACTCC
>JAGBIR010000015.1 GCA_017934845.1 Alistipes sp.
GTGCCTGCGTTGTCAGGTACCTCATATAGCGCTCGCCAAGTTTGAGAGTCAGCTCCCCGAACTTACACTTGCCATTACAAAACCTCTCGAAGTGCCTATATGCCATACTGTTCTTATCCGATGAAGTAGCTACCTTATGGCGAAAGTACTCCAAGAAGTCTGCGTTTCGCTTATGGTGGTCGAGAAAGCCATACTCCTCGTTTATTAGCGACTGTACACGTAGCGAGCGTATCACCTCGGCTTTGGTGAGTATATCTTCGTTGTGTTGCTGTTGAGCCACATTTGCCGGGTGCTCCCAGATGTAGATGCCGAGCTGTTCGGTGTGTATTAGCTTCATCGTTTCCGTGTGGCGTATAGCCGGACTAAAATGGAGATACAATGCCAGACGACCATCTTTGGTTGGGCGTGTGCGTAGTGTTACATCTGAAATTTTCATAGGTATCTAAATATTAAGGGCCCGACCGAAGTCGAGCCCATGGGTTTACATTGCTAAGTGTTGAAGTCGGGTTGATAGGTTTGTCATATCCTCAACTCACTGTAGCAAAGCATTTTATATACCGCAAACATAACATCACTATTCCACACACTAGTTGTCTGCGCAGAATTTGTAACCTCACTCTGAAAATGTAAAAGTTGGTCACACACTTCTCTCTTCGTTTGGGATTGGAATTGTCGGGCGAAGAGAATTGCATCTAATTTCACCCGATTTTATCGAATTGCAAAAGTCGTAACCCGCAGAATTTGGCTGGATCTGTGCCCAAAATCCCACTTATCCAACAACATTGCACAGAGGTTCGGAGCGAAGCAACAAGTCCCCCTTTGACAAAGGGGGATTTAGGGGGAATGTCAATACTCGTATCACAAAAAAGGAGTCGAAAAAATCGACTCCTTTTTTGTGATTCCGGCGGTGGAGGAGATGAGGGTTGTTTGCGTCAAGCATTCAAAGCGTTATGCCAATTTAGCAATGCACACTCACACGACACTCACGACCCAACACTCCCTGCACAATACGCCTGGCGCGCAGTATGCACGACCATACACACTAACTACTTCTCTACCGCGCCTTTCCACGACAGAATGCCGTCCGTAAGTTCCGTAACCTCCAAACCGCAATTAACCATATGTTCGGCAGCCTCCTTGCTTCTGCGACCACCACGACAATATACCGCTACGGGGCGCGACTTATCCAACTCGGCAACCTTTGCTGCAAACTCCTCGCCATCAATGTCGATGTTTACTGCACCTGGAATGTGTCCCTCGCTGAACTCCTTAGGTGTTCGCGTGTCAATTATTTGTACCTGCTCGTTCTCAATCACCTCGGCAAAGCGTGTTGCATCTACCGAATCAAAACCTTTCGTTGCCTTTGAATTATTGCATCCAGCCATCATTATTGCTGCAGATAGAATATACAAAATAGTCTTCATAGTTTTATCTTTTATTGGTTTTACTCTCCGCAAAGATAACATTACACTATCGGGCTACCAAATTTTATAAACGAAATTTATATCGAAAGTTTTTATGCAACTATTTTTATATCTTATAGTGCATCTCTACGCGGCAGGATTTGTTATACTACTACTTATTTAGAGTAAATATCTTCCAAATTTCGCTTAATACGAGTACACCAATTGACAGTCCAACAACTATCCACCACTGCGTCATTTTTATGGCAACCTTAAGATGGCTGCATCTATTCTATGTGACAAAGATAAGACAAAAAATCAGGAAGTGAACCTATGAACTTTTATAATAAAATAGTTTTCAGTTATTGGCGTTGCGGGATTGACGCAGCCGCTTCGCTTTACTGCGTCTTTCCCGAAATTTCGATGTAGATTATTCCTTGAGTTTTTGCATTATATACTCGCGTATCTGCTCCTTAGTGACATCGTACTTCGGCTCTAATGTTGCGAAGTTATTGTCGGGGACAAACTGACCCCCCAGGAGCATTGCAATAATGTTTTTAGACGAGAGGCGGTGGCGCGATAGGTTAAGAGCCTTCTCTATGCCGTTGTGTATTGAGTAACCCTCCTGCAACATACA
>JAGBIR010000155.1 GCA_017934845.1 Alistipes sp.
CCGCTGATGTCGATAGTAGTATCCTCGCCCGATGTGTGACGCAGGCGTGCGCCTGTAACGCCATCCTCGTCACCCAAAACCTCGACCGTATTATGCTCGAACATAACCTCGATGTTGGGCGTATTGAAAACTCGCTCCTGCATAGCCTTCGATGCGCGGAGGAAAGGTTTTCTGACGATCAGGTAAACCTTTTTGCAGATCGATGCAAGGTAGGTTGCCTCCTCGCAAGCCGTATCGCCGCCACCAACGACTGCAACGTCCTGCCTGCGGTAGAAGAATCCGTCGCATGTTGCGCAGGCACTTACGCCCATACCGCGGAACTTTGCCTCCGACTCCAAACCGAGATACTTTGCCGAAGCTCCGGTCGCTACGATAAGTGTCTGGGCCTCAATCTTCTTCTCGCCATCGATTGTAACTACAAACGGGCGTGTGTCGAAGTCGATATCTGTAACGATACCGAAACGCACGTCGGCACCAAAACGCTGTGCCTGACGCTTCAAATCGGCCATCATCTCCGTACCGCCGATACCCTCGGGGTAGCCGGGGAAGTTCTCGATTTCGGTCGTCGTAGTGAGCTGGCCACCGGGCTCGATGCCCTCGTAAACGATAGGCGCGAGGTTGGCACGCGATGCGTAGATGGCTGCGGTAAATCCTGCCGGACCACTACCTATAATAAGACATTTTGTCTGTTCCATATTGTTTCTGTTTTATATTGTTATTACTTAAATATCAGATTTTTAGTTCGGCCTCGCCAAACTCTTTAACCATATTCCCCGAGTAGTCGAACTCGGCCCAATACTCTCCGTCGTTTACCAGCGAGTGTCCCGTTACGGGATTATAATCGACTATGGGGTAGTCGGGCTGGATGATGTATTGGCCACTCTTGTCGATGAGTCCCATGCCGCGGTCGGTCTCTACTTCGGCGCGCGACTCGCAAAATTGGCCGACCCATTGATATTGTGGTTCGATGACCATCTTGCCGCAGCAATCTACATAGCCCCAGCCTCGGTCGGTCTCGACAGCAATCAATCCCTCGGCCATGCCGAGCGAGTTGAGGTACGCGCTCAAATCGCACTCCTCGTCAACGGAGTATGAGACTGTCGGCTCGCAAAGCAATCCCGATTGTTGCATAGCTGCAATCTTCGTGCGCAAAGCATCGATGGCCGTCTGATCGCCTCCTCGGCCGTAAGTGGCATAGTGCCAGCGAATAGGGCGAAGATGGCCCTGATGGTCGAAAATTATATTCTCCTCTTTAAGGTTGTTGTGCGATATGTTGGCGCGGTCGAGGCTCTGTTGAAGCTCCTCTACGGCTGCGGCAAGTCGAGCAGCAAGCTCGGGGTCGCATTGAGCCTCCGCCAAAGCATCTTTTAGCGGAATACCTTCTGCCAACGGCTCAAGAACGATGTCGGCAGAGTGATAATTCCCAACGCTGTCGAAATAGAGCATCTCGTCGCGTAGAAGGGTGATTTGCGGCACAATCTCCGAGCCTATATGTGGCTTATGCGGATAGAGTGCTTCGATGTGACGCAGGGCCGACGGTGTGAGCGGCATCGAGAGCAGTATCGGCTGGGCATCTATCGTTACGCGACACTCGGCAAAGAACTTCGAGCGCAGAATGGGGCTCTCCTCCCACACGAGATTCGATATCGTGCGGAACGAACTCTTTGCCTGCGAGAGTGCTTTGCGAAGTGACGAGATAGTTGCCATATTATTTCAGATTATTTACGCTACGCGAGCCAATGTTGATAATCGACAGAAGGTCGATCACCGAGGCGTTATAGCCCATACCCAAGAATGGCGGTGTCGCGGTCATGCCCTTCAGTTTGCGTATCTCGTCGTCGAATACCGACGGCATAATGCTCGAACAATCGGCCAGTGTCTGCACATAACGTCCCGCGCCGACAAGTTCGTCGGGCATGGGGAATATGATTGCCGGCAGATGCGTATTGGCCGTTATATGAACGTTGAGCAACAGAGCATTACCATCGGAGGTGGCCTGTCGCTTTATCTGGTTGCATATATCGATTAGCTCCCTATGGTCGCAATCCGATGCTTCGCCATCGGTAATATGAATAACCACGGGCGGGAAACTGTCGCGATTTTCTGGTTGTTCGCACCACTCTGCTACCATATCGCGCACGCTGAGCAACGCTTCGTACATTGGGGTATTGCCCTCGGCCTTTGGCTCAAACCACTCGGTGTAGCTGTGTTCGACCATAGCCCACTCGCCGTTGGGTAGCAACTCCTCGCGTGCCTTTCTGCGCTCGGCAGGTCGGTGACGATCTATCTCGATAACCGACTGAAAACCCTCGCTGCCAAGCAGCATCTCGACGCTATTATTGCTATAACCCACCGCTGCAATATCGTAGTAGTGGCGCAGACCGTCGGTACGTCGGCAGCGGTCGATAATCTCGGCAATAAGGGTGTTGGCAATGATGGATAGTGCTTCGGCTTTAGACATAACACCCTGCCCGAAACATATCTGCTCCTGCATCGAACCCGAACGATCGAGTACGATGACAATTGCCGAACGGTGCTGGCGTGTTATCTCTTGTGAGTACATAATTCCCTAAATTTAACGATGTAATAGACGCAAAGTTATACTATTCCGACGAATTTTGCAATAATGCGTCGAGCGAAATGCTCTGGCGTGAGCCATCTTGGAGGCGGATGCCCAGCTGCCCATCTTTTACAGGTTTAGCTGTCGTGCCTTTCTCGAAAGAGTGTACTACGCGGTGACTCTCGATCGAGATAAGATGCGTATAACCGCCCAACGAAACTACCATATACCCTTCGGTGGGGTCGAAACCATCGTCATAGAGTGGCGCAACGACCCATCCGCTGCTGTTGCGGCAACCCCACAGACCGCCCTCCTGCTCGAGGCTGTCATCCTCGCTCGAGTCGGCAAGGCTTCCGCTGTCGGAGTAGGCTATGGTTGATTTTAGGTTGAAAAGGCGTGGCCATTGCGACGTGAGCATTCTCGCAATGCGGTAGTGAACGGCATCGCCATGACGGGCAAATTGGTCGATTATGCTATCTAATCGGTTGCAATGTCCCGCCACAATCTCGTGCGGAAGGATTGCTGGAGTGTGCGTTGAGGAGAAATTCTCGAATAGCGATGGGTCGAATACGGCTGCGTTGAGCAGTGTAGATATAAACGCTATCGAGTAGTCGTCGATATGCTGGTCGAAGAGTTTTTCGTTGCGCGCGGGATGTTGATATGCCGTTGTGCCGACCTCAACCGATGGCCGCCCCGCAAGCGAAGGGACAAATGCCGCATCGAAATCTATCGGATGGAATTGGTTGTCGGAATCGACAATGATATTCTCGCAATTAAGGTCGCCGTGCTTGCGTTCGGCGGCGAGTAAGCGGTTTGCCATACGGTCGAAACCGGCGGCCAGAGGTGCGTAATCTCCGGCTTGCGAAGCCTCGCACAATCGCTCGTCGAGAGTCTTGCCTTCGATGTAGTCATATAGCAGGCAATCAACCCATTGACTTCCCAAAAGCGATGTTACATAAACTTCGCGCGGAAGAAAGTCACTGCCGTAAATCTCTTTCAGATAGGGGTGTTTGCGAGTGTAGCATTTTAGCATCTTTAACCGCCCTTCGTGCCAAACCTTGAACAGCACCGAGGCATTGCCGCTGATAAATATGGGCCGACCGTCGCGACATAGTGGTTCGATGCCGTGCAACGTGCGCCACACGGTGTAGGGAGCCTTGACGGCATTTACTATGTCGAGTATTGTCATATATTTACGCAAAAAGGAGCCGTCAACGAGATTCGCTGTCCAGCTCCTTTGTTGGTGTGTGATATTAATTGCAGCCGCAATCGCCCTCGCAACCGCCCTCGCAACCGCCCTCGCAGCCACCGTCGCAATCGCCGTGGCAACCGCAGTTGCAACCGCCCTGAGAAGCCAAATCCTCGGGAGTTACGTCGCGTACCTCAACGACCTCAACGTCGAAGTTAAGGGTCTTACCTGCCATAGGGTGGTTGAAGTCCATCTTAACGGTCTCATCGCCAATCTCCTTGATAACGCCGAGCATACGGTTACCCTGTGCGTCGCTCATAGGCACCTGGCTACCTACGAAGAGGATCTCCTCTGCCAACTTACCGTCAACCATAAAAATAGTCTTTGGAAGGTCAACAACAGCCTCGGGAATGATCTCGCCATAACCATCGGCTGGAGCCAATGTAAACGATACCTTCTCACCGGGCTCCTTGCCCATAATAGCACCCTCGAACTTGGGCAACAACATACCTGTACCGCAGATAAACTGCAAAGGCTGTCCCTCGCGTGACTGGTCTGCAATCTGTCCGTCAACAGTCAGTGTGTAATGCACTGACACCATCTTTGAATTTTCTACTTTCATATCTTTATTGTGTGTGTTTTAGTTCTTTCCGACTGCAAATATACAAATTATTCCGAATTTTTATTACATTTGCTATACCTTAACCCTTAACTAATGAAATTACGCATTATTCATATTGCCGTAATCGTCGCCTTATGTAGCTGCTTAATCGGTAGTTGTGCCAGTGACCAGCAGCGCACAAATGGCTCTGAGAGTGTTGCTCAACGGCTCTACGACGAGGCGTACGAGCATCAACGCTGTGGCCGCTTGCAACAGGCTATGACGCTATATCTCGAGGCCGAGCAGTCTGCCGTCGAGAGCGATAGTCGCTTGCTGGTGGGCGATATAAATGCCCGCATAGGCGATCTGCATACCCTATATTATGATTATCCCCAAGCCCTGAATGCCTTCTGCCGCGCCTACGACCTCTATCGTGAGGGCGGCGACGAGCTGGCGCAAAATCTTATTTTGCACTCCATTGCCCACAACTATGCCGCAATGCACCGCGTTGCCGATGCCAAAATGTTGTTTGTGCTGGTCTATAATTGGGCAATTTTCGAAGGAGAAGATGAACTGAAACAGAGGTGTATGGCGGCTCTTATGGAGCTGAATCACAAGTATTCAGACCTCGAGACGCAGCGCAAGGTCGATTTGAAGGATGATACGATAGCCGAAGATGAGGAGGTTATTGCTTGGCGGGACTATGACAACAGCCTGTTCGATGTTGCTCTGCTGTACGATGAGCGAATGGAGCGACCCGACAGCGTTGTCTATAACCCAATGAACAGAGTGCAGATAGAGTACTTGCGCAAGCTGTCCGATATGCGGATGGAGCAGCTGGAGCAGGAGCAGACGATTAAGTTACTTATAATTATTATAGCCTGCATCGTCGTTATGCTTATGGCGATTGTAGCCTTCTATCAGCGTCATTTGCGTAAGGTGGCCGTCGATAGCTATATTGCCGAGGTACAGTCTCTCCATCAAACACTGCGTAGCCGCGAGAGTCTTATATCGGATATGAACGATAAGATTCTCCACTCGTCGGCGTCGGTTGAGGAGATGAGCGAGCAGATAAATGCCCTCTTTAAGCGTCAGTTCGCGTTGCTCGATTCGCTTGTGAATACCTATTACGAAACGCGCGATATAAACCGCGATAAAGAGGCGATATACAAGCAGGTCAAGGGCGAGATAGCCAAGTTGAGCGACAAGAAGAATATAGCCTATCTGGAGGAGATTATCAACCGCCATCGCGGAAATGTCGTGGCCGATATTCGCAGGTGCTATCCCTCGATTTCGGAGCAGAATATTACGTTGCTGTGTTATATTTTGGCGGGATTCTCGGCTAAGAGCATTGGCATATTGCTCGACTGCTCAATAGCGAATGTCCACACCAAGCGCAGCCGCCTGAAGCGTCAACTGCAGGAGCTGGATGCCGCATCGGGCCAGATGTATGCTCGATTGTTGGGGTAAGTTGTTGAAAATCAGAGAAATAATAAGATAGGCATGAGGCTTAAAATATATTGTACTGATTTTCAGCGAGTTGTAGGAGTGTAAGAATTACGCTCCTATTTTATTTTGTAATGCGCGGCAGATCAGGTATTTGCAAATTGGCGATGTAAGGATAAAAACGCCCGAATTTTATGTTTTTTGACATCTTGTGCCTAATTTTGCAATACCGAAAGAGTGAAACCTCATGCCGGCTTCGCCCCTTAACTAATAAAAAGATATTGACCTATGAAGAAGTTTATAAACCTTTTGATGCTGACGCTTGTTGTGAGTTCGTGCAACGATTCGCATCGAATAATCGACAACCCCTATGTAGAGAGTGCTAACAGCAATATCTACGATGTTACGCGTGTCGAGCTTAGCGATACGGCAACTGTCGTGCATCTCGAGACGCACTACCTGCCCGGCTGGTGGATTATGCCGCTGCGCGCTATGTGCCTGAGGGTCGATGGCGAGAAATATACCGCCACGAAGATAGAGGGTGCCAATTTCGATGAACGCTTCTGGATGCACCCCGATGGCCACGCCCCGATGATTGCCACCTTCCCGCCCATTCCGAAGGATGCAAAGCAGATGGACTTTTTTAATGGATATTACGAGGTCAGCACCGACCGCCTTTTCGGTATCGACTTAACGGGCAAAAAGCGTGCGCGAAAGTATCACAGGGATCTGCCGCTTAAGTATCGTAAGCCCATAGCCAAAGGCGATGTTAAGCTGCCCGAGCTATCGTATGAAATTGGCGAGAGTGAGATTCGCTTGCACTTGTTGGGCTATCGTGACAGCCTGATGGATAGCCGTGTGGAAATAGGCGTTCGCGATATTTTTGACAAAAGATTCTATTATTCAAATGTCGATGCCGAGGGTAACCTCTCGTTCCGTATGCCGCTCTACGGTACATCACTTGTCGAGATTGGCTATATGGATGCTTTTCGGCATGAAAATTATTTTCCTTCGGCGACCGACGCAAGAATCTATTCAGTATATGTCGAGCCGGGTGAGGTAACCGATGTATATATCGACCTTACGAAGCGTGGCGAGTGGTTGCGCAATCGCCGTAACGGGTTGCATACCTACGATATGGGACTCTATACGTCGGGACGCTATGCCGAGGTGAATCGACAGATAAACAGCTTGCCCTATCAGGTGCGGATGGATCCGCGACTGATATTGCATAACTTTGTTGATTATCGTATGAGTACCGAAGATTATATCTCGCACGTCAAGGCTCGTTACCACGAGTGCCGCGACAGCATAGCCAATGCCCGCGATCTTACGCCTATGCAGAAACGTTACAGCGTATCTCGGCTCAATGATGAGTATGCAATGTATGCTATGGATCCTGTGGTTTTTCTTTTTAATAATTTCCGATTGGGCGGCGGCCGCAACTATCATGGAATACATCTGCCCGATAGCGTAAAATTGGCCGAGTTTAATCTTGGGCATACTGCCGATATGGTGCGCGAAATGAATCTCAAAGCCGACGATTTATCTATTTTTGAGCAGATGTCTCGTACGAATATATCCACAGCGTGCTGTCATGAGGAGTTTGGATATGCCTTTGACTTTTTTGCTGAGGTGCGTTTGAATATTTTCGATGTCTATCAAAAGATAATCAATTGGAGACAGCTCGAGCCGGCCGATATTGAGAAGATTAATGGCGTGAAGAATAAAGCTCTCGTGGATATGCTGCGGGCGATGATTGCCGAAAAACAGCAGCGTGCAGTGACGGTTGCTGAAAATGTGTTCTTCGAGCCTACGCCCGAGGGCAGTGCAAAGGAGATGTTCGATGCTATTATGGCACCACATAAGGGCAAGGTCGTGGTGATGCGTCAAAGACATCTTATTCGTAACGAGCGCGAGGAGTTGAACGATGTGCGCAAGTTCTCGCAGCTGCGTCGTGAAACCAGCGAGCAGGGCGTTGTGTGGATTGATCTCTGCTGGTCGCGTACGACTGATTTTGGCTATACACCCTCATTAGCCGCTTTGAAGAGTGCATTGCTGGAGTCTTCAGAGAGCCTGCACTATATGCTTCCCGCGGAAAAAGAGCGCGAGATGAGGAACGCGATAGCCGAGGGCTACGATGGGTCGTATCCGCACTACTACATAATCGATCGTCAGGGAAACGTCGAGCCTTATTCGAGTTATCCGTATGGTAATGTGCAGACCGGGTCGGTCACTGATGGTATTCGTGTAACCGATAAATTGAGAAGAAAAATCCAAGAGAAATTAAAATAAATCATAGTAGAGTGAATCTCTTGGATCCCGCGCCACGCCCCCTCAACCGTGGCGCGATTTTTATCGCCTGCAAGGTTTTTACATACAACCTCAAATTTCGCCCCCCCCCTCGCCGAAAAGTGGCTATGGAAATGGCTACAAAAACAAAAAAACCGCTGAATATCAGCGGTTTTAGTAGTGGATAGGGGATTCGAACCCCTATGTCATGC
>JAGBIR010000156.1 GCA_017934845.1 Alistipes sp.
ATATATAAAATACACCCACGTTCGCAAGCTAATGAAGCATCGTCAGCTGACGGGTGGATGGGACAACATCGAGCAGATGGTAAAGCAAGGCATCTTCACGCGCGAGGAGGCTGCACGCTTAAAGCCATATTTCACATTCGGCAAGCACGATTATACGGAAAAGAGCAGAGGCAGACGACGCGAGAAATAACTAATTGGACAGAGTCTAAATCTGATTAAAACATCTTAAATTTGCAACCCACTTGAAAATATGCCTGTTCGTTGCTCGGGTTAACCATAAATTGAGCATATACCGGCAGCTCATATCGTGCCGACAAGGGGATATGGTAGGAGGCCTTGATAGACAACATATTAACGTGGAATCCCGACGAATTATCGTCATAACGCGAGGTGTAGTAGGGTACAACTCCCACCAGCGCATCAAATCGAACATGCGAAATACGGAATGGCACACTCGCCAAAAGATATGAGCTGTAAGCTCGCTCTCCCTGATGATTCAATCCATCGTAACCAAAGAGTGTAGTACTCCACTCGGCCGAGAAATAACGCGTCGAGAAGGTTATTACGGCATCTGTTCCGTGCGACGCATCGCCGATAT
Organism: Alistipes sp.; assembly: GCA_017934845.1. Classification (GTDB taxonomy): domain Bacteria; phylum Bacteroidota; class Bacteroidia; order Bacteroidales; family Rikenellaceae; genus Alistipes. The sequence goes on from JAGBIR010000156.1 coordinate 599, forward strand.
GCCCCCACGAGAAGAATCCATTGCCGCGCGTTGTAACATAGACATCCTTCAGTGCAATATTCAGCCACGGCGTAGCTTGATACTTTAGGAATAGATCAATCTCATATTTTATAGGGCGCTGATCGTCGGGTGGTGCAACTTGAGTGTTACCCCACGCAAAGAAGTTCAATCCCTTCCATTTCAAACCCAATACAGGCTGAATACTTACACCAGCCAGACGTTGACCTCGCCACAAATAAGCACTCGTGATATCAGCCGTCAGATAGGGCATAACGGCACTCTTGCGCGGAGCATCAGCTACCGCCAAAGTATCTGTTTTAGACGCCGATAATGTCGATTGTGCCATCGAAGGAAGAGCCACAGCAACAAGCACAAACGCCAGAAACAGCGAACGTATATTTACTACAAAATCTTTCATCGCTGCAAAATTAATGCTTTTACCAACGTCGGCAAACTATTTTGCAGATAATTTACCACAAGAGCTGCTACGCACAGATTTATGTACGATTTAATGCGCAATGTGAATTAATATTCAAGAAGTTGCATAAATCATAACAACAATTGGTGGTGTAATATGGAAGTTTTGCTAAATAACACTATTTTTGCAGCCTGAATTTATAATTTATATTTATGGAACAGACCATTAAAGCTAATGCCACAGCACTGCTTCCTTTGGTGGTATTCTTGGGAATCTACCTTTTGGGTTCGATTGCTGCGGGCGACTTCTATAAGATTCCTATTGTCGTTGCCGCTATGATTGCATCGATTTGCGCTGTTGGGATGTGCCGTAAACGCCCGCTGGCAGAGAAGATTGGCGACTACTCGCGCGGTGCTACCGACGTCAACATCATGCTGATGATATGGATTTTTGTTCTTGCCGGTGCATTTGCTGCCTCGACAAAGGCTATGGGTGCGGTAGATGCCACTGTTGCTCTTACGCTGCGCGTAGTACCCGAAGAGTTTCTGCCGGCAGGAATATTTATTGCAGCCTGCTTTACATCCATTTCGGTAGGTACTTCGGTCGGAACAATCGTTGCTCTAACTCCAATCGCTTCGGTCATTGCCGAGCAGACGGGGTGTAGTATTCCGTGGATTGTGGCTATCGTTGTCGGCGGAGCATTGTTTGGCGACAATTTGTCGTTTATATCTGATACGACCATAGCAGCTACACGCACACAAGGCTGCTCGATGCGCGATAAGTTCCGTACCAATTTCATTATAGTCGCTCCGGCCGCACTTGTCACATTAGCCCTTTATGTCTTTACGGGTGGCGAACAAATATCATATTCACCCGCTACGGATGCCGCTCCGTGGTACACAATTTTGCCATATATTTTGGTGCTTATCACCGCCTTTATGGGTGTAAACGTGTTGGTAGTGTTAACCATCGGAATCCTGTCGTCGGGCATAATAGGAGTCGTTTTCGGTCACTTTACCATTATTGAATGGTTTGGCGCTATGGGCGAGGGAATAGGCTCGATGGGTGAGCTGATTATCATTACGATGATGGCAGGCGGAATGTTGGAAATGATACGTATAAACGGCGGTATAGAGTGGATTATTTCGAAACTCACTTCGCGTATCACATCACGTCGAGGTGCCGAGCTTTCGATTGCCTCGCTGGTTGCATTTGCCGACGTGTGTACAGCAAACAATACCGTTGCGATTATCTCCGTCGGCTCTATCGTGCGCCAGATTGCCGAGAAGTTCGACATTTCGGCACGTCGCGCAGCGAGTCTGCTCGACACATTCTCTTGCGTCGTTCAGGGCCTAATCCCTTATGGAGCGCAACTTCTTATGGCAGCCGGCTTGGCAGCGATTTCTCCCGTCGAGATTATCAGCTACCTTTATTACCCGATGATAATGTTTGGCTGCGCACTTACGGCTATTATTATACAATGGCCACGCTATGGCAGAGCAAAAAAATAGAGCGATTTGCAGATTTTTTCGCTATGTTTTGTATATTTGCGTAACAGAATTGTAAACTATTAACTTTTAATTCGAAATATTATGAGAAAACTTACTACTTTCATCCTTTGCGCCATAGTAGGTGCAATGATGGCATCTTGCGGATGCAATGCTCCAAAGGAGTGCGATAAATGCGAGAAGATTCCCGTTGCTTTGCAGCTTTATAGTGTTCGTGGCGATATGTCACAGGATTTTTACGGTACATTGAAGGCCGTTAAGGAGATGGGGTATGAGGGCGTTGAGTTCGCCGGCTTATACGACAACGAGCCTGCACAGATTAAGGCTTGGTGCGAGGAGCTGGGTCTTACACCTATTTCAGCACACGTTCCCTTGACCGAAATGTTGGCCGACATCGACAAAGTTATTGCCGATTATAAGGCTATTGGCTGCGAATACATTGTTGTTCCTCACGTCTCTAAAGAGCGTCATCCCGATGGTGAGTTGTTCGCACAGATGATTGAGGAGATTCGTACAATTGGCGAGAAGGTTAAGGCTGCCGATATAACATTACTCTATCACAACCACGACTTTGAGTTTAAGCTCACTCCCGACGGTAAGATTGGTCTGGATGCTCTTTACGAGGCTGTTCCTGCCGATTTGTTGCAGACCGAGTTGGATCTTTGCTGGGTTAAGTATGCTGGTCAGTGCCCCGTAGAGTATGTTAAGAAGTATGCTGGTCGCGCTCCCGTTGTTCACTTTAAGGATTACTACGCAGCAGGCGAGCAGACCGAGGATCCCTACGCATTGATTGGCGTAAACGAGGGCGAAAAGAAGGAGTCAAAGGCATTTGAGTTCCGTCCTTTGGGTGCAGGTGTTCAGGATGTTCACGCTCTGTTGAAGGCCGCAAAGGAGGCCGATAGCAAGTGGATCGTTGTTGAGCAGGACTCTCCGAGCCTCGGCAAGAGTGCAATGGAGTGTGTTGCAATGAGCATCGAGTACCTTAACAATATGTGCTGCAAGGATAAGTGCGAGAAGGAGTGCACCGAGGCTGAGTGCGCTGCATGCGACAAGAAGGATGGTTGCGATAAGAAGCACGAGGGTTGCTGCGAGGATAAGGCAGCGTGCGACAAGAAGGACAAGAGCTGTTGCGATGCAGAGCATAAGGCTGTGTGCGATGGCAAGTGTGCCGATTGCAAATAACACCTCTTTGCGATAAAAATTCAGCCCGATCTTCTAAAGGTCGGGCTTTTCATTGCTACTTGAGAATCAAGTCGTCTAATTTCACCTTCGGAACATAATGCACTCCATCGCGACGGTAGTAGGCGTGGGGTGCATCGGCATCAATCTCTACAAGCTCAATCTTCTCTGAGCCACGACCAATGGCAAGAATCAACACCGGCTCGATATCCAAAGCCAAAGCATCACGAACAGCTGCGTGATCGAATGCGGCAATACATATTCCATTAAGACCAATCTCTGTTGCCTTTAGTAGCATACTTTGAGCCGAAATACCTAAATCGATATCGACATAACGCCCCGTTGCAGCACTGCAAATCACAATAAAAGCGTTAGGCTCTGTACCAGCAAGCGGCAACTTCAACTCGGGCAGAGCACCACCCAAACGAATATGCGGTAGCACTTTGTTGGCCTCGACTTTCAATACGGGACGAAAACGCAGCACCTGCTGATTCATTGCCGAGGGGATTTTTGTATTTACCTCTATGATGCGACGCAGTTGGTCGGCGCGCACTTCGTAAGTTGGGTCATAGCCGCGATGACTTCTATTCTTGCGTAATAATTTATCCAGCGTAACTGTTTTGCGCGCATATCCACCAGCATTTTCGCTGC
>JAGBIR010000157.1 GCA_017934845.1 Alistipes sp.
CCAAAGATAGCTGAAATCTGGGGAATAACACCAGAAGCCATCACGTTGCGCTGGAAGATATTTGCATAACCTGCCAATGCGTTTACACCCTCCTGAATACGAGCACCACCCGAGTCGTTCAAACCGATGCAAGGTGCGCCATTTTTAATAGCCATATCCATAACCTTACAGATCTTATCAGCCAAAGAGATTGACAAAGAACCGGCAGTCACGGTAAAGTCCTGTGCAAATACATAAACCAAACGGCCAGCGATGGTACCATAACCTGTTACAACGCCATCACCAAACGTATGCTTCTTCTCCATACCGAAGTCATAGCAACGGTGAGTCACGAACATATCGAACTCCTCGAAGCTACCCTCGTCCAAAAGCATGTGAATACGCTCGCGTGCAGTAAACTTACCCTTTGCGTGCTGTTTCTCGATAGCCTTCTCGCCACCACCCATACGGGCGATCTCGCGATTCTCAATCAACTTGGCTACCTGTTGTTTCTGAATTCCGCTCATAATAAAATGTGCTTTTTTACTTTTTTTTGAATTATTTGAAATTATTTATTCTTATCCTCACAAAGCTCTGTCAAAATACCCTGTGTTGACTTGGGGTGAAGGAATGCAATTGTCATACCCTCAGCACCCTTACGGGGAGTCTTGTCGATCAAGCGGATGCCCTTCTCCTCAGCATCAGCCAACTGCTCCTCGATGTTCTCGCAAGCGAGTGCCATGTGGTGAATACCAATACCACGGTTCTCGATATACTTGGCAATGGTTGAATCCTCTGAAGTAGGCTCCAAAAGCTCAATCTTTGTCTGGCCCAACATAAAGAAAGCAGTCTTAACCTTCTGGTCAGCAACCTCCTCAATAGCATAGCACTTAAGGCCCAATACATTCTCCCAATAAGGAATAGCCTCGTCAAGGCTCTTTACAGCAATACCAAGATGCTCAATGTGTGAAACTTTCATAATTTTGATTGTTAAAAGTTATTATTTATGTATGTAAATTTGGTTATTTTTTTCTTTTTATATCATTTTTTCTGTTTCATATTGGCACCCACAAGCACCAACCCAAACCTATTTACACAAAACCTTACAAAGGTACAAATAATAAAAGATTTAGTCAAGATTTCGGACCTAAATATTTATAAAATATTTCACCCGCGCACTCTTTCCCTTCCAACAGCGACGATACTTTCAAAAAGACTTGTTTGTTTGCTCGAAAGTTGCTAATTTAGCTCCTTGAAACTGCTAAAACGAAATGAAGAGATTTGTGATTACGCTTGCGCTATTGCTTTTTTCGGTTGTGACACGCGCCACAGCCGAGAATATTATCGTTGGCGACAAACTGCCCGATATGCGAGTACATGCGTGGCTTATGGATTTGCAGCCCGACAAAGCCGACTACACCTGCATACTCTTCTACCACTCGGAGAGCGAGTTGTGCAAGCAGAGCCTTAGGCAGATTAAACGATTAGTCAAGGCTAACGCGCCCCACTTCAATATGATTATCATAACCAAAGAGGATTACGCCTCGGCGGGTGTTTCGTTAACCGAGCATTTGGCCGATAATATTGGCGTGGCTTTTGACGACAAAGGTCGTACGTTTAGATATTTTGGAGTAAAATTCATCCCCTTCTGCGTAGTCTGCGACAGCAAAAATCGCGCAGTATGGTGTGGCAACGGAGCCTCGCTCAACCAAGCGGTTATAAGTAAGATTTTAACGATTAAAAAGAGATAAATAATATGGCTTTTACAAAAATTGAGCATTTCGAGAAGGAGTATCTTGATACTCATCACGACAGCGCACTCAACGTAACAGAAGGCGTTGAAGATCAGCCTATTGTCAACCCATATTTCGTGCGCAAACGTCGTCGCACACTCACCACCGACCAATACGTCGATGGAATTTTGAATGGTGATATTACGATTCTCTCGCAGGCCATCACACTTATCGAGAGCAACAACCCCACGCATTACGCCCAAGCGCAGGAGATTATCGAGCGATGCCTTCCTCATGCCGGCAAGTCGGTGCGCATAGGTATAACAGGCGTGCCGGGTGCAGGAAAATCTACATTCATCGAGGCTATCGGTGGTATGGTCGCGTCGTTGCGTCATAAGTTAGCGGTCTTGGCTATCGATCCCAGTTCGGAGCGCAGCGGAGGCTCAATTCTTGGCGATAAGACCCGAATGGAGAGTATCTCATCGAATCCCGATATCTTTATCCGTCCTTCGCCGTCGGCTGGATCGTTGGGTGGCGTAGCACGCAAGACCCGCGAGACCATCGTTCTGTGCGAGGCTGCTGGTTTCGATGTCATCTTTATCGAGACGGTAGGTGTAGGCCAGTCGGAGACTGCCGTTCACTCAATGGTCGATATGTTCTTGATGTTGCAGATTTCGGGCGCAGGCGACGAGTTGCAGGGTATCAAGCGAGGCATTATGGAGATGGCCGATATGATGGTTATCACCAAGGCTGATGGCGAAAATATCCATAAAGCCGAGTTGGCAAAGGTGCAGTATCAAGGTGCTTTACACCTCTTCCCCATGCCGGAATCGGGCTGGCGTCCAAAGGTTTACACCTGTTCATCGGTAGCTCAAACAGGCCTTGAGGAGGTTTGGAAGGGCGTTGAGGAGTATCTCGATCACATTCAAGCAAACGGCTACTATCAGGCCAACCGCAACCGCCAAAATAAGTATTGGATGTACGAAAGTATCAACGAAGCCTTGAAGAGTAGTTTCTATCAAAATCCCGATATTGCCGAGCGAATCGAGGATGTTGAGGCTCGAGTATTAAACGCAAAGATGAGTTCGTTTATCGCGGCCAAAGAGTTGCTCGACATCTATTTCAAGCGATAAACCCCATAATATATGACAAACAAAACGGAGGTGAAAATGTTCACCTCCGTTTCTCATTCCAACCCATCTACCAACTAAATAAATCTAATCAGCAATCCCGTTGCAACATACGTCAAAATATATACCAGTATAAAGCACCCTACACCCTTGCCGCTCTTCAAATTAGTGGACTCCGAGAAGGCTTGATACTCCCAATAAATCCACCAAATAAGTATTATCAACGACACTACTCCTACTAACGACAAAAGGTTCACATACTGCATCGCAGCATTAAGATTTCCATCCATTGTCAATGCAAACACACTTTTCACACTTGGAATAGCAAACATCAACGTACTCAAATAGAACGGAATACGAGCAAACGCCGAGAATGCGGCTACATCACCAAATCGCACCTTTGAGCGCGATGCAGCAACACCAACGATATACATTATTACAGCATAAATCAGCCACACGGCCGTCAATCGTGCCGTCGCAATCCACAGGCGCGAGCCACCAAAATCGAGCTGCGTCAGAGAGGTTGGACGCAAACCATTCATCCAATAATACACCGATGCCAAAATCAAGGCTGCAATGCCCCAGCACCACGCCTTTCTTAGCGACAGATACTTAAACGGATTCAAGAATTTATTCATCATAGCTATCTATATTTTAATGTTCAACACTATCCATATCCGCAGTCAATCGGCCCAACTCGTCGATAATATCATCCAGGCGATTGCGCACCGATGGATAACTTAATTTCAATTTTGCGGCCATCTCCTTTAGCGAGCCACTACACATCACAAAATCCATCACAAATTGCTGATCCTCCTCCGAGAGCAGCATTAATTGCGGCAGCGGAAAACTCCCCTCAATTCGCGTATCACACTCTTCACAACTCATCGCCTGCACATGCAATCTACCACCGCACGCCGGACAAATTTTTGGTAATCGTTTATTGTTACTCATATCAATTTATTTCATTATTCTATCACAAAATTAAACATTAATTCGATAAAATCAAATCTTTATTTAATTTTATTCATACATTTTTACATTTTTATTCAGTATCGACCAATTTATAACAATTTTCGACTAACAAACCGCAACAAAAAGCCACCCGATAAAAAACTATCGGATGGCTTCACAAAAAGTTATATCAGATTGCTGGTCTGTACTATTTATACATAAATCGCTTAATCGACTGCTTGGGGGTATGCTCAAAACCACCCTCCTGAATCTCAATTTTCGAAATCTGGCTGTAGTTTGGCAACACCTTATTCAACTCCACGCGATTCTGCTCCATAAATGCCTTAATCTCCTCGCGATCGGCCTTCTGATCATCGGGCGACAGCGCAACCAGAGCCACAAAGATATGACCACGATCGACAATCAACGACTCGCCAACGTGCGGCATAGAGTTGAGTATGCTCTCAATCTCTTCGGGGTAAATATTCTGACCATTAGCCGAGAGAATCATACACTTACTACGACCCTTAATGAAGATATTACCCTGCTTGTCGATAATACCCAAATCACCCGTACGCAACCAGCCGTCGGCAGTAAATGCTGCTGCCGTAGCCTCGGGATTACGGTAATAACCCTGCATAACATTATCGCCACGCACCTGAATCTCGCCAACCATACGCTGTGCATCCTCCGAGTCAATACGCACCTCGAGATTGTCGGTAGTACGACCGCACGAACCCACACGGAACGACTCCCAAGGAGAATAACCCAACAACGGCGCACACTCGGTCATACCATATCCCACGGTATAAGGCAAACCAATCTTTCTAACCACCTCCTCGACAGGACGGCTCAACGCTGCGCCACCAAGCACAATAGAACGAAGATTACCACCAAACACCTGCATCAACTGCGTACGCACCTTCTTATAAATAATATTACGCAAACCCGGGATAGCTGTCATAATACGCAAAGCGGGCTTCTGGAGCGTAGGCATAACCTTGCCCTTGAAAATCTTCTCCAAAACCAAAGGTACGGTAATCAAGATATAGGGTTTCACCTCGGCCAATGCCTGCATTAGGATTGTAGGAGTAGGCGTTTTACCCAAGAAAGTAATATTACCACCACCGCACAATGGGTAGATAAACTCAAATGCCATACCATACATATGCGCCATAGGCAACATCGAGAGTGTTTTATCGCCATCCTCGATAGGAATTCGGCTCAAAGCGAATTCGATATTAGCCGAGATGTTACGCACGGTAAGCATAACACCCTTCGGAGAGCTGGTTGTACCTGAAGTATAGTTGATGATTGCGAGGTCATCAATATCGCTCAACGTATAGTTAGTGACAGCCTCTTTCATCGACTCGGGATATACTGCCGGAATAGTTGTTTCACTCTCAACGATAATATCAACCAACTTATCATCCTTCGAGTACAGAGCCGTAAAGGTATCAATATCGATAACAGCCAAAACATTAGGCAACTCCTTCGGCATCGCATTCCAAGTAGCGGCCTCCGTAAAGAGGACAACACTCTCCGAGTGATTTACCAAGCCGCTGACTGCCTCAGGGGTAAAATCATTTAATATAGGTACGGCCACGCCACGATATGTTGCGATTGCCATAAAACTTGTCGCCCAACGAGCACTGTTTTTAGCCGTCAACGCTATCTTATCGCCTGGCTGAACACCCAAACGATCAAAAATAAAATGTAATTTTGAAATTCGCGTTGCGACATCGGCAAATGTAAAACTATCGCCCTTGTAATCACTCAATGCGACACAGTTCCACTTCTTGCACATCGAACGCTGCAGAATCGCCAGATAGTGACGAATGAAATTCTTTTGTAGAATACTCAAATGATGTTCCATATATATTTCGCATTTCAAATTTTCACAATGCGAAGATGGAATATCTTTACGGAAAGATAAAATTTATGTGATACCTACCCCCTTTTAGGGACAAAATCACTATATGGGATAAAAATCTATAATTCAGGGGTGAAAATCAATTAATGCACGCATAAAATTTTTCGTCCCATATAATTTTCTCTGCGGTTTAACCCACCAACCACTGATTAACACTATCGGCATAGGTCTTTGAAATCGGGACATCAGGTACACCCTCTACGCCCAACTCAATAAACACACCCTCCTTCTCTCGACGCAGAACTTTTATAACATCAAGATTCACCATATACGAACGATGACAACGAACAATGCGTGTATTAGCAAGTTGGTCGGCAACCTGTTTCATTGTATTTCGAACCAACACCTTCTTGGGCGTATTGTTATTAATATACCACACACAAATATAGTTATCGGCCGATTCGATGAGCAATAGGTTCTCGCGACGTACCGACAAACGCATCTCGCCCTTTTCATCAAGTATCTGAACAAAGGCCGCTTGTAGGATAGTTTCGTTCTCGGCCAAACGTTCGCGCATTACTCTTAACTGTGACACCCTCTCCTGCCAAATGAAGTATATATAACACATCACATAGGGGATAAGCAAGATAAGTACCGTCTTAATCAGTGAGTTATGAAACAAAGTCATAACATCCTTACCCGTATCGGTAAACATCGCAGCGATGGTATATATGGCTGCCATCAACAAAATCTCGCTCGACACCCAAGCTATATACTTCACATACGACATCGACTTATTTCTATGGTCTGTGTACCACCCCATAATACTGCGGCTGATAGCCACGACCGACATACCGGCAAGAATCATCAGGATGGTAATCAACTGAACGGCCATCTCTCTCGAGATATTGAGCCACGATAGGAAGTCTGCATCAATCTTATCGAAGTCCAGAGGGCGATAGATATTAATAAATACCAACGCAAAAATAGGCACAAAGACGATCATTGCAACCTGGTTGGACTTCTTATATATAAAAGAAGGTATCGGTGTCATAGTGCAAAAATTGATTCCAAATACTTGTTTTAGCAAGGCAAAGTTAAAGAAAATACCTTAAAACCAAAAATTTTCATCCCAACTAACCACTCTACACCGCATTAAAATAGCGCTACACAGCATAAATGCACACGAATTCGCCCCTAATGCCTTAAAAAGAAGGTCCGAACCTGATTAGGCTCGGACCACTTCTTTAGGACAGCCACTGTCCCGATTTCTCACACAAGATTACTGCTGAGACTTGAGCTCATTGTAAAGCTTGTTGTACTTCTCATACTTAGGCATAACACCCTCATCGTCACGCAAACGGAATGTCAGCGCCTTCAATGTCTCAACGAAATCGAATGTTGTAGGGCTCATCTCGTGTGCCTTCTCGATGTAAGGCAAAGCCTCCATATAAACTGCCAAAATCTTATCCTGCTCGGCATTCCACTCTGAAGCACTCTTGATGTCACGCTGGTTGAACTCCTCGTTCATAGCGTCAGCCTTATTTACATAGAAGTAACCGATGTAGTACCAAGTGTAAGGATCAGAAGGATCGATCTCAACAACCTTCTTGAATGACTCAATACTCTTATCGAAATCCTTCAAGCTATAGAAGATACGACCACGGCCATACCACAAACCGCTATTCTGAGGATCACGCTCCAATGCCTTGTCAACCATCTCGATAAGGTCAGCAGGGTTACCTACGCTTGAGTCAGAAGTATAAACGTTTACCAAGCCCTCTACGATCAAATCGTTGTTGGGGAACTTTGCCAAACCCTCCATCAAAACCTGCTTTGCACGCTCCAAATTAGCTGCACGTACGGGAGAATCAGTCTGTGCATAGTAGCACATATAGAGGTAGTAATAGATATCACCCTTCTCGTCGGTGTAGCCAGCAGCAAGAGCCTGATTCAAAGCCTCAGCACCCTTAACATAAGACTCGGGATTGTTCTGGCCATCAACAGCGTAGAGGTAACCAGCATAGTAAGGGAATGAGTGGTTAACTGTACCCTCGAATGCGGGGCTCAACTGCACCTTGTAAGCAGAACTGTAGTTGTAAGCAGCATTAGCGTAATCCTGAGCATCCATGCAAGCGTTACCGCACATTGAGTAGTAATCTACCAACTTCTGCAAATCCTCAGCGATCTTCTTACTGATAGCGTTATCCAACTCGTAAGCCTTAACAAAAGACTCCAATGCAACAGCTGCCAAATCTACGTCCTCACGCACCTTCTGGGTAACGATCCAAGTAGCAACAGTGTTCTGGGGAGTAGTATAGAGCTTCAACCAAGGATAGATCCACTCAGTATAAGCCACATTGTTCAATACTACATCGGGATGGCCCTCGATAGGCTCGCCCAACATAATCTGAACATCCGACATAGGCATATTCACATAGAGATCCTTTGTTGCAACAGTAGCAGCATCATAATATGCCTTACCGCGAGCAATCCATGTTGCAGCCTTTGTGTTCTTCTTGGCATCAGCAATTGATGCATCAGCCTTCTCCAGCTTCGCCAGAACAGCACTCTTGTTAACCTTCTGAGCATTCGCCATTGGCATTGCCATAACCATTACGGCCAACACCGCAAACATTAATTTTTTCATAATTTTACTTATCTTTTTATTATAAAACGTTAAACATTCCCATTTTATTGCTCTTGAGCAGGAGTTTCTGTTGCAACCTCCGCTACCGTAGCCTCTGCTACCGTTGCTTCAACAGCATCTACAACAACATTCTCCGCAGCCTCATCCTCATCGCTTACAGGCACAGCCATCACCGAAGCAATTGCATCGCCATCACGCAAGTTGATAATCTTCACACCCTGCGTAGCACGGCCTGCAAGACGAATCTGATCAACCTTCGTACGGATTGTAACACCCGACTTATTGATAATCATCAAGTCGTTATCGTCGGTTACGGCCTGAATAGAGATCAAATTACCGGTCTTTTCGGTAATATTGATTGTCTTAACGCCCTTACCGCCACGGTTTGTGATACGATACTCGTCCAAATCGGTACGCTTACCAAAGCCATTCTCCGAGAGTACCAGCACATCCTTCTTTGCATCGGGCTCGATACAAATCATACCTACAACCTCGTCGCCCTCATCGAGTGCAATACCACGCACACCGGCACCAACTCGGCCAATAGGACGTACCGTATTCTCGTTGAAGCGGATAGCCTTACCTCCGCGAGCTGCAATCATAACCTCAGCCTCGCCACTGGTAATCTTTGCCTCGATCAAGCGGTCACCCTCACGAATAACGATAGCGTTAACGCCATTCTGGCGAGGACGCGAATAGGCCTCCAGCTTGGTCTTCTTGATCACACCCTCGCGAGTACACATAACAATATAGTTATTGTTGATATACTCCACATCGTTCAGGTTCTTCGTATTGATGTATGCACGCACCTTATCATCGGGCTCAATCTGAATGATATTCTGGATCGCACGACCCTTCGACGTACGTGTTCCCTCGGGGATCTGGTAAACCTTCAACCAGTAGCAACGACCGCGCTCGGTAAAGAACATCATCGTGTTGTGCATTGATGCAACATAGATATGCTCGATGAAATCCTCGTCGCGAGTAGCACTACCCTTCACACCTACACCACCACGGTTCTGAGTACGATACTCAGCCAAAGGAGTACGCTTGATATAACCCATGTGAGAGATGGTAATTACCATATCGTCATCAGCGTAGAAATCCTCGGGATTGAACTCCTCTGAAGAGTAAACAATTTCGGTTCGACGCTTATCGCCATACGTTGCCTTAATCTCTGCCAACTCATCCTTCACGATCTGCAACTGCATCTCGGTGCTTGCCAAAACATCGTTGAAGTATGCAATCTGACGCTCCAGCTCGGCATGCTCGTTCTCCAGTTTCTCGACCTCTAGACCAGTCAACTGACGCAGACGCATCTCTGTAATAGCTGCCGACTGAATCTCGCTCAAACCGAAACGCTCCTGCAATGCCTGCTTTGCGATATCGTTATTACGCGAATTCTTGATAATATGAACAATCTCATCAATATTCTGCTGGGCAATAATAAGTCCCTGAACGATATGCATACGCTCCTGTGCCTTGCGCAAATCGAAGCGTGTACGACGTACTACAACATCGTGACGATGCTCCACAAAGTGCTTTACCAAATCCTTCAGGTTGAGCAACATAGGTCGGCCATTCACCAACGCAATATTGTTCACCACGAACGATGTCTGCAACTGCGTATTCTTAAACAAGGTATTCAACACCACATTAGCCGAGGCATCGCGCTTAATCTCGATTGCAATACGAGTACCGCTGCGATCACTCTCATCGTTAATATGAGAAATACCCTCCAGTTTCTTCTCGTTAACCATCTCACCGATACGCTTACACAACTCGGCCTTATTGACCATATAAGGTATCTCGGTTATGATAATTGTCTCGTGGCCATTGTCGGCAGTCTCGATATCGGCACGGGCACGCATCATAACACGGCCGTGACCTGTCAGCAAAGCCTCCTTAACGCCCTCGTAGCCATAAATCAATGCTCCTGTCGGGAAGTCGGGGCCCTTGACATACTGCAACAACTCCTCGCACTCGCACTCGGGGTTATCGATATATGCCGAGCAGGCATCTATCACCTCGCACAAGTTGTGTGGGGCCATATTTGTAGCCATACCTACGGCAATACCGCTGGCACCGTTTACCAACAACAAAGGAATCTTTGTAGGCAATACGGTAGGCTCCTTGAGCGTATCATCAAAGTTCGTAGTCCAATCGATTGTCTCCTTGTCGATGTCGGCCATAACCTCGTCGGTAATCTTCTGCATACGCGCCTCGGTATAACGCATCGCTGCAGCCGAGTCACCATCCATAGAACCAAAGTTACCCTGACCCTCAACCAACGGATAACGCATAGCCCAATCCTGCGCCATACGCACCATAGCCTCGTAAACCGAGCTATCGCCGTGGGGATGGAACTTACCGAGCACATCACCGACAATACGCGCAGACTTACGCGTCGGCTTATCCGAGTAGAGATTCAACTCGGCACTCATATCATAGAGAATACGGCGGTGCACGGGCTTCAATCCATCACGGACATCGGGCAAGGCTCGCGACACAATCACCGACATCGAGTAGTCGATGTAGGCCGTTTTCATCTGTTCTTCGATATTGATAGGAACGATTTTTCCTGTCAACTCGACATTCTTTTCTTCTTCAGTCAACATATAATTTAAGTTTTCCAAATTAGCGCATAAAGCGCACTATTTCTAACAAACAAAAGTAGTGTTTATTTTACAAATAAACAATTCTGCAAGCGGCTTTTTGCGATAATTCACTTTTTATTTTCGCAAACTCCCGTTTTTTGGCCATTTTTAGGCGATTTGACGGCAAAAAAAATTTCTCCCGACACCCTGCCGAGAGAAATTCATTCCGTTAGCGAAGTTTTACACCTCGCCCTGCTATCTGAAATCTATAATCTCGAAATCCTTATACGCCGAGCGGTCGAACTTTTTTACACTCTTCACCTTGTGGTCGATCGAACGCACAACGACCTCCACACGATCGCCATACAGCACATACTCCAGCTTTGTTGGGGCAGCAGTTTTTGCTGCTACGGTAATGAAAATTTCGCCCTCGACGGCCTTGTCCTTTGCCTGCAACTTGAGCTTTACACTCTCCGCATCGCGGCTGACCACCTCGGCCACATAATCCTCCTCGACAAAGTCGAAACTGCGAGTCGGATTATCCAGAATGTTGCGGCTCGCGTTATCCATCACGTCGATGTTGACCTCCTTGCGCGAGCCATTGACCTCGTAACGCACCTCGCCATCGGAATAGACCTCCGCACCGGCAACTTCAATGTGGTAGCTGTCGCCCTTCACGCGGTAGCTGCCCTCGGAGCTGTAATCGGCAGCACGAATCTCAAACTGCACCTCATAGCCCGCCTCGGAGTTCATATATGCAGACACACGCCCCAGCAACTGCCACGCACTCTCCTGCGCCACAGCACCCGACACCGCCAGCATCGCCACCCAAACCATTATCAATCGTCGCATCATCATCTTCACTCCGTTTTCTTATATAACGCAATTCCGCCCGGAAAAGTATGTATCAAAGATTAAAACACTCCCAAATCCTGTAATTTGGCCTCGAGGGATGGAAGGTCGTAATACTTTATCTCGCGGGCCTTTGCGCCGTTCTGCGGGCCGACAATACCGGCACGCTCGAGCTGCAACATAATACGTCCCGCGCGATTGAAGCCCACCTCGTAGTTACGTTGGATAAGCGAAATAGATATCACGCCATTCGTCACGGCCGAGCGCGCTACCTCGCCAAAGAGCGAATCGTACTTTACGAGCGCACTGCTCTCTCCATCGGATGCTGCGCCACCGCCATCGCCACCCTCGGGCACAAAATCGGGCAGCGGATAGGCCTCGGTGTAGCCCTGCTGTTTCGAGATGAAATCGACCATACGCTCCACCTCCTTGGTCTCAACCAATGCGCACTGGATACGGGTCAAATCGCCATCCTTCGAAAAGAGCATATCGCCACGGCCAATAAGCTGATTTGCACCCGGCTGGTCAATAATTGTACGCGAATCGACGGTCTGAATTACGCGGAACGCAATACGCGATGGGAAGTTGGCCTTAATACCACCCGTAATAACCTTAACATCGGGTCGCTGTGTAGCCACAATCAGGTGAATACCCACAGCACGCGCCTTTTGCGCCAGACGCATAACGGGCACCTCGACTTCACGAGCAGTCATAATAAGGTCGGCAAACTCATCAATAATCACAACGATATATGGCAAGAAGCGATGTCCCTTATTGGGATTCAGCCTGCGCGAAGTAAACTTCTCGTTATACTCCACGATATTTCGCGCCGTCGCCATCTTAAGTAACTCCAAGCGACGACCCATCTCCTCGACCAACGAATTCAACACATATACCGCCTTCTTCGGCTCGGTAATGATTGCCTCCTCCTCGGACTCCATCTTTGCGAGGAAGTGTTTCTCAAGTTTGCTATAAACCGAAAACTCCACCATCTTGGGGTCAATCATCACAAATTTCAACTCGGCAGGATGCTTTCTGTAAAGCAGCGACGTGATAATGGCATTCAGTCCGACAGACTTACCCTGACCCGTAGCACCAGCCACCAAAAGGTGCGGCAGCTTGGCAAGGTCAAACGTAAAGTTCTTGTTCTGAATCGTACGACCAATCACAATCGGCAGCTCCGCCTTCATCGACTGGAACTCCTCGGAACAGATTGACGAGTACATCGACACAATCTGCTTATCGCGATTAGGCACCTCAATTCCGATTGTACCACGACCCGGAATGGGTGCAATGATACGAATACCCTGCGCACGAAGGCTCTGGGCGATATCCTTCTCAAGACTTTGAATCTTGGCGATCTTAACACCCTGCGCCTGCTTAATCTCGTAAAGCGTAACTGTCGGGCCTACGGTTGCTTCGATATCGACGATTGGGATTCCAAAATACTTCAATGTCTCCTGAATACGGCACTTATTCTCGTAAATCTCGGCATCGCCCACCTTATGTGGCGACTGATAATCCTCCAGCAAAGAGACATGAGGTTTCTTGTAAAACTCCAAGTCCAGCAGCGGATTATAAGGCTCCTCACAGAGTTCATCCTCGTCGAGCGTCTTCGGCTGATTTTCATAGACCTTTACCACCAATGAATCATCCTCTTCTGCTGGGGTATCGTCGGTAGTAAAGAGTATATCATCATCGCTTGACGACTCGGGCTGCTCTGCACTATTCTCGGTTGTTGATGCATTTGCTTGAGTTGTCACTTCACTAAAGATAATCTCGTCGCCAACAATAGTAGTAC
>JAGBIR010000158.1 GCA_017934845.1 Alistipes sp.
GAAAAGAGAAGTTAAAGTAGGAATTTTTGCTGTGCTTATGTTGGTGCTTGGATGGGGCGTAGTGCGCTATTTGAAGGGTGCTTCAGTGTTTAGTACCAACAATACGTATTATGCCTATTATACCCAAGCAGGAGGTATTCAACCGGCATCACACGTTATGATTAACGGCGTGAAGGTGGGTGTTGTCGATGATGTGGTGCTTAACAAGGATCCAACCAAAGATGTCGAGGTAACATTGTCGGTCGATAAACGTTTTAAGTTGCCCGCCGACTCAAAGGCTCGCATCTTTACCGATGGTTTGATGGGCGGAAAGGCAATCGAAATTGTTTATGGCTCGTCGGCAGAGATTATTCCCGATGATGGTACAATTTCGGCCGAGGCTTCTGCCGATCTGTTCGAGATGGCAGGCTCGGAGCTGGGCGATTTGAAATCGAGACTTACTACCGTAATGGATGGCTTGGCTACAACGCTCGAGGGCGTGAATAAATTGCTGGCCGAGAATACCGAAACACTTACAAGCATTATCTCTAACGTAGATGGCGTTACGGGCAATGTCAACACAATGTTGGCAAAGGAGAAGCAGCATCTGGAGGAGGCTTTGGCGTCACTCAGCACCTTCTCGAAGTCGTTGGGTGACAATGCTGGCGAGGTTGACCATATTATCGATAACCTTTCGGCTTTCTCGGGACAGTTGGCCGAGGGTAATTTGATTGCCGAGGTTGAGAAGGTTGTAGGTGAGCTGAACAGCGTATTGGCAACTGTAAATAACGAGTCGGGCAGTGTGGGTAAATTGCTCAAGGATGCCGAGTTGTATGATAACCTTGCGACAGCAAGCAACAATCTGTCGGCACTGCTGGAGGACTTGAAGACAAATCCGGGTCGTTATTTGAATGTGTCGGTTTTCGGAAAGGATCCTTATAAAAAGGTCGAAAAAGCAAAGGCGAAGGCCGAGAAGAAAGCTATAAAGCGTGAAATGGAGGCGGCAGAGAAGGCTGCCGAGCAGGCGGAAAAGGCCAATAAGTAGGCGTTGTGGCGGTGCTATGACGCAATGTATAACGAAAAAATATTTACATGATATACCCTGCTAATTTTGAGCAGAAGATTGGTTTTGACCGTCTTCGCTCACAGATTGCTGCCTTGTGCAGTATGCAGGCTGCAAAGCGGCTTATCGAGGCGGAAGGTTTTTCCGCCTCGCGGGCCGATATTGAGCGTCGTCAGGCTACGGCCGACGAGATGCGCGTAATGTTGATGCTCGACCCTAATGCTCCGCACGATGAGTATCCCGATATGGAGGATGTGCTGGCAAAGATAGGTGTCGAGGGTGCGTTTTTGGATTGTGAGCAGGTTGCTGTGCTGCGCCTGGCGTTGACTGCCGTTGGCAATATGGTGGGCTATGTGATGAGCCGCTCCGACGAGCAGTATCCTCGTCTGAAACAGCGTAGCGAAAGAGTCTGCGTGTTCCCCGATATTATTCGTCGTATAAACCAGATTATCGACGATGAGGCGCAGATGCGCGATGGAGCATCGCCCGAACTCTTGTCGTTGCGTCGCTCAATACGAGAACACGAGGGGCAGGTGTCGAAACGTTTGCAGCAGGTTTTGTCGAATGCCAAACGTGCCGGAATTGTCGATGCCGAGGCTATGATCTCGATTCGTGACGGCCGTGCTGTGATTCCCGTCTCGGCGGGTAACAAACGAAAACTCAATGGCTTTATCCACGATGAGTCGGCTACGGGAAAGACCTTCTATATCGAGCCTGTCGAGGTGGTGGAGTTGAATAATCAACTCCGCGAGTTGGAGTATGCCGAGCGTCGTGAGGTGGTGCGTATCTTAACGGAATTTACCGAATCTTTGATGCCCGATGCCGAGCCTATTGCTGTGGCGGGAGAGTATCTGGCCGAGATGGATGCCGTAAGGGCCAAGGCGCGTTGGGCGGTTGAGAATGGCGCAGGAATGCCTATAGTATCGACCGACGACCGTATGGTGTTGCGTCGTGCCTTCCATCCCCTGCTGGCACAAACGCTCAAGCGCGAGAAGAAGGAGCTTGTCCCGCTGGATATGCAGCTCGATAAGCAGAAACATATTTTGGTTATTTCGGGACCAAATGCCGGCGGTAAATCTGTATGCTTAAAGACGGCCGGCATAGTGCAATATATGTTCCAGTGCGGATTCCCCGTAACGGCTGCCGAGACGAGTGAATTGCCTGTGTTTGAGAGTATTTGCATCGATATTGGTGACGAACAGTCGATGGATAACGATCTTTCGACCTATTCGTCGCACCTATTGAATATGAAGAGTATGTTGCAGGCAGCTTCGCCCCGCACGTTTGTCCTGATTGATGAGTTTGGATCGGGAACGGAGCCTATTATAGGTGGCGCTATTGCCGAGTCAATTCTGGAGCGTCTGCTGGAGAAGGGTTGTTATGGTGTAATTACAACCCACTACTCGAATATTAAATATTATGCTACGGGAACGGAGGGTATTGCCAATGGTGCAATGATGTTCGATGTGCAGAACATCCGTCCGCTCTTTAAGCTGGAACAGGGTAAGCCGGGCAGCTCGTTCGCAATCGAGATTGCGCGAAAGACGGGACTTCCAGAAGATATAATTCGTCGTGCGAGCGATAAGGCGGGTAGCGACCATATTAACCTTGAGCGTCAGCTGCGCGAGATTGCACGCGACAAACACTACTGGTCGCAGAAACGCGATCGTATTCGCCAAACCGACCGCAAGGTGGAGGAGCTGGAGAGCAACTATGCCGAGCAACTCGCTCGCATAAAGGAGGAGCGTCGCGAGATACTGTCGAAGGCAAAGGCTGAGGCACAACGTTTGGTGGCTGATGCCAATCGCCAGATTGAGAATACCATCCGTACAATCAAGGAGGCGCAGGCCGAAAAGGAGTTAACGCGTTTGGCGCGTAAGGAGTTGGAGGATTTCAAGACAGCCGTCGATAGCGTTGAGTCCTCGTTTGATGGCGAGAAGGTCGAGCGCGAGATGGAGCGCCTGATGCGTCGTAAGGCCCGCCGCGAGGAGGGTAAGAAACGTCGCGGAGAGGCGGTTGACGCGCCCCAGCAACCCGCGAAGGTTGTAAAACCTATCGAGGTGGGGTCGAAGGTAAGAATCGAGGGCCAGCAGGTGTTGGGTGTCGTGCAGAGTATTAAGGGCCGTAAGGCGCAAGTAGCCTTCGGTCAGATTCTGACGATGGTCGATAAGGATAAGTTGGTTGTGGTGTCGAATGCCGAGTATAAAAAGAGCATACAACCCGTAACCCCACGCACGGTTTTGTCGGTCGATATATCTACACGCAAACTAAACTTTAAGGATAGCGTCGATGTGCGCGGTATGCGCGCCGTAGAGGCATTGGAGGTTGTGCAGGATCTGGTTGACGATGCACTTATGGTGGGTGTTGGCGGTGTTACAATCCTTCACGGAAAAGGCACAGGAGCCTTGAAAGAGGAGATACGTCGCTATCTGCGTTCGTTGCCTGCTGTTGAGTCGGCAAAAGATGAGCATGCCGACCGCGGAGGTGCCGGTATTACGGTTGTTCGATTCAAAAGCGATTTATAATATTTATAAAATGAGATATCTTTTGTCGGAAATAGCCCGTCTGTGTGGTGGAGAGTTCAGAGGCGCAGATGTCGAGGCTTGCGAGATAGTCGTTGACTCGCGCAACCACGCATTTGGTGGCGGAGCTATGTTTGTGGCAATGCGAGGTCAGAATCGCGATGCACACGACTTTGTTGGCGAGATGTACGAGCGTGGCGTAAGGGCCTTTATGGTCGAACGCAATATCGATGTGTCGCAGTACGAGGGTGCTGGTGTGGTGTGTGTCGAAAATTCGTTGGAGGCGTTGCAGCGTCTGGCGACAGAGCATCGCGCAGCATTTGGAGGTAAGGTTGTCGGCATTACGGGCTCTTATGGTAAGACCGTCGTTAAGGAGGCTGTTGCAGCTGCTATACCTGCCGGTGTGAAGTATTTTGCTTCGCCAATGAGCTATAACTCGCAGTTGGGAGTGGCGCTGTCGCTGCTAATGATAGATGGCGACGAGGAGGTGGCATTTATCGAGGCGGGAATTTCGCAGAGTGGCGAGATGTGCCGTCTGGAGAAGATGATACGCCCCGACATTGTGCTTTTTACCTCGATAGGCGAGGCTCATCAGTGTAACTTTGCAAGTGAGGAGGAGAAGTTGGCCGAGAAACTGTTGCTCGCCCAGCATGCCTCGACACTTATTTATCATAATGCCTTTGCTCAGATTGGTAGCGTAGCGCGCCAGAAGGGGTTGAAGTGCAGAGTGGTGGCGGCAGGTAATAAGAATCTTCCGAAGGGTAATACTGCCGAGATAAATGCAACGTTGGTGGGCGAATTGTGTCGTGAACTGGGCTACAGTGTTATGCCCGACAGGGTGGACGACTTAAACGTAAGAATGGAGGTTAAAGAGGGTATAGCCTCTTCAACAATAATATACGACTCCTATAACTCCGATATTAACTCTCTGGCGTTGGCTCTCGATACATTGCGAGGAGTGGCCCTGCGAGGTAAAACTACGGCTGTTGTTGCCGACATAAGCGGTGGCAGCGTGGAGGAGGATGAACTCTACGAGCGAGTGGCGGAGCTTATAGCGAGTGCTGGGGTAGATGAAGTGATTGGCGTAGGCGAGGTTATCGCTCAATATGCCTCAAAATTTGGCTGTAAAAGCCGCTTTTTCGCGAGCGACGAGGCTTTGATGCGCGCCCTAACCACGAATGATATTGCCGGCCGCACAATCCTTCTAAAGGGCAATCGCCAAAACGATTTGCGCCGTTTGTGCCATCGATTAGAGAGTAAGAGCCATACAACGGTGCTGGAGGTAAATCTCGATGCTATGGCGCACAATGTGAGCTATTTTCGTCGTTTTCTGCCGATGAATCATCGTATGGTGGCAATGGTTAAGGCTCACTCGTATGGTGCGGGTGATGTCGAGGTAGCGCAGTTGCTGCAACGTTTGGGCGTGACGTATCTGGCTGTGGCTTTTGCGGACGAGGGTGTTGTCTTGCGCGAAAAGGGTATTACGATGCCTATTCTGGTGTTGAATGCCGATGCCGAGAGCTTCGATAAGATGGTGGCGCACCGCCTTGAGCCTGAGATTTATAGCTTCCACTCGCTGGAGGATTTTGCGCGTAGTGTCGAACGATTGGGATGCGAGGAGTATCCTATCCATATAAAGTTAGATACGGGTATGCACCGCCTCGGATTTATCGAGGAGGAGTTGGGGGCACTTACCGAGCGATTGATGGAGAATAAGAGTCTGAAAGTGGCTTCAGTCTTTGCCCATCTGTCGTGCGCCGATATGCCCGAAGAGGATGATTTTACGCGTGAGCAGATTTCGCGTTTCGATAGAATGAGCCGCACGTTGTGTGATGCTTTGCCTTATAAAGTGTTACGCCATACGGCCAACTCGGCGGCTATTGAGCGTTTCCCCGAAGCGCACTTCGATATGTGCCGTTTGGGTTTGGGGCTCTATGGTTACGGCTACCGTCACAACGAGGAGTTGCAACCCGTAGCGACGCTTAAAACGCGCATTGTGCAGCTGCGTCATCGAAAGGCGGGCGAGGCTATTGGTTATGGCCGTAGCGAGGTCTTGAAACGCGATAGCCTGATTGCTACAATTCCGATTGGCTATGCCGATGGCTTGGATCGCCATTTGAGCAACGGCCGATGGTCGATGCTTATAGCGGGGCAGCGGGCTGCGACGGTAGGTCGTATATGTATGGATAGCTGTATGTTGGATGTTACCGACATTGAGGGTATTGCCGAGGGCGACGAGGTAAAGGTATTCTCTCCGCTGGCCGGTAATACGCCCGAAGATATGGCCGAGGTGCTGGGTACAATCTCTTATGAGATAATGACCTCTGTGGCTGCACGTGTAAAACGAATTTATGTTAGAGAATAATGGCGGAAAAGGGTACATTATATATGATTCCGTGTCCGATTTCGGACGCAACTGCAGTCTATGATGTGGTGCCGGAGGCAAATCGTAAGGTGATAGATGCGTTGGACTATTTTATTGTCGAGAATGTACGTTCGGCACGTCGCTTCTTGTCGAAGGCAGGTATTCAACGTAAGATCGACGATTTGGAGTTTGTCGAGCTGAACGAACATACACGCGAGGGTGCTGCTGTCGAGGCGATGGTAAAACCTATCTTGGAGGGTCGTTCGGCAGGTGTTATTTCGGAGGCAGGCGTTCCGGGTGTTGCCGATCCGGGTGCAATGGTTGCCGAGGCGTGCCATCTGAAGGGTATTCGCGTAGTGCCGTTGGTAGGCCCTTCGTCGATTCTGCTATCGATAATGGCTTCGGGACTAAATGGCCAGTCGTTTGCTTTTAATGGTTATTTGCCAGTAAAACTACCCGAGAGAGCCAAGGCTATCAAGTCATTCGAGCGCAGAGCGCAGGTCGAGCATCAGTCGCAGATCTTCATCGAGGCACCTTACCGAAACGTGAAACTCGCCGAGCAGTTGCTGGCGGTTTGTTCTCCCGCAACGCGCCTTACTATTGCGTGCGATATCACTTCGCCCAACGAGATTATCTTAACGCGCAGCATAGAGTCATGGCGTCGAGTGGGACTGCCCGATATTGCCAAACGTCCGACCATATTTATTATAGGTTAGGCTTGGGCATATAATTTGTGTAATATATAGGTAGAATATGATAAAAATTTAAGATATGACTGAAGAAAAGGTTAAAAATCAGGATGTTGAGCAGCAGGAGGGTTTCCGCGACGGAGATGCTGAACCCGCTTGCGAGGGGCAGTCGTGTGCCAATGTGGCAGACGAGGAACAGGCAGATACTGCCACAATGGCAGATGATGACGCAGCAAAGGAGGAGCCGAATGAGGAGTTTGTAGAGCCTTCACAAGAGGAGCAGATTGCCGTATGGCGAGATAAATATATGCGTTTGCAGGCCGAGTTTGATAACTATCGCAAGCGTACATTGCGCGAGAAAATGGATCTTGTAGCGAGTGGCGGAGCCGATGTTATTAAGGCTATGCTTACAGTATTGGACGATGTTCATCGTGCTGTTGCAGCATCCGAGAAGAGTGATGATATTGCAGCTTTGCGCGAGGGCGAGCGTCTTGTGATGCAGAAGTTTGAGGATACATTGCGTCAGAAAAATGTAACCGAAATTGAGGCTATGGGCAAGGAGTTCGATCCCGATTTCCACGAGGCGGTAGCTCGTTTTGCTGCCGGCGAGGATAAGAAGGGCTTGGTAATCGATGTCGTGCAGCGAGGCTATATGTTGGGCGACAAGGTGTTGCGTTATGCGAAAGTTGTTGTCGGAGAGTAATCTCACCCATGTAGGTTAATGCAAAGAATTGGATAGAGATGTCAGAAAAACGAGATTATTATGAGGTGTTAGGCGTTGAGCGCAACGCCAATGCCGATGAGATAAAGAAGGCCTATCGAAAGGCCGCCATCAAGTATCACCCCGATAAGAACCCGGGTGATAAGGAGGCCGAGGAGAAGTTTAAGGAGGCTGCCGAGGCATACGACGTGCTGTCGAATCCCGATAAGCGTGCGCGTTACGATCAGTTTGGCCACGCAGGTATGAGTGGAGCTGCCGGTGGTGGCTTCGGTGGCGGCGGTTTTGGCGGTGGATTCTCTATGGAGGATATCTTCTCGCAGTTTGGCGATATCTTCGGAGGTCATTTTGGTGGCTTTGGTGGCGGAGGTCGTTCGGGCTCTCGTCGAGTAAATCGCGGCTCGGATATCCGTGTCAAGGTAC
>JAGBIR010000159.1 GCA_017934845.1 Alistipes sp.
CCTCAGGGGCTCGAACCCTGGACCCCAACATTAAGAGTGTCGTGCTCTACCAACTGAGCTAAAGAGGCATCAATTATTTCCTAATTGCGAGTGCAAATATAAGGCACTTTTTTTTATTGTGCAAATTTTTTGCAACTTTTTTTTTCATTTTTTCTTAAAAATCGCCGTCATTGTTCCATTCTCCGGCTGCTGCGGGGTAAATTATAGGGCGTTTATGCTCCAATGACTTCAGATGAAGGTAGCTCTCGTAAAGGCATATTCCATTAGCCGAATCACCAGCCAGAGAGTAGCCCACGACGCAGGCAAAGCCACCCGTTGTACGCCATGTAGCATCGGCACGCTCGATAAATGCGGCTGTCCACTCGGGATTATTACTCTCATTGCCATCCACGAGGCGAGAATCACCGCTTCGGCTGGTATCGATAGGCAGCTGAGCAACAACATACATTCCCAACTCCTCACACAAGCGATAGTCGCGTTGCGTAACAGCCGGGGAGTTAAAACGTACAGCATTACAACCCTTATCGCGCGCCTCGAGAAGTTCGTCTTTGCTCACACCCGTTTTTGCACCATAGTATTTAAGTGTTGTTGGCTTGCCATTTATCATCAGCCCCGTCTGCTTATCGTACGCCACCGTACGGAAACCAACCCAATGCGACTGATACTCCACCTTGCGGCCCTCGATCTGCGTCATAACATTCACGCGATAGCGCACCGGATTATCGGCCGACCACAACTCGCTACGCGGTATTCGGGCCATAAATTTCACGGTATCCTGACCACGCATCTGAAGTTCGACATCGCGGTGACCATAGGTTACAACCGTTGTATCGGCAGCTACAAGTTCGTAATGGATACGCGCCCTCTTGGCATTGAGTGACTCGGTTTTAACAACCAAACCGACCTCAACATTGGCATACTCGCCCGTAGCATCCAACTCAGTATCGCTCACCATATTACGCACTCTAATCGTAGGCTGCGACAGCACAAACACCTCGCCTAAAGCGGGCTCTGCGCCCTCATCGAAGCTCTCGAGCGATTCGCACCAATGGTCTTTCAGTAGGCGTATTGAAATAGTATTATGCTCCTCTTTTGACGACTTGGTTATATTGAACTCGGCGGGAGCATAACCATTTGTGTTATAACCGATTTTCTTCCCGTTTATCAGCACTTCATAGGCCGAGGTTGCCCACTCGACATAAATCAAAGCCTGACGGCTGAGCCACGAGAACGGAATCACATAGCTCGACGTAAACACCACAGCATCGGCATCTTCCGAGCGTTGCCACTCGGCGATAGGTCGCACATATTGCGACTCGACAGCCTCCGACACATATTGCTGCGCAAGCTCCTTGGTTGCATAAGGCACTACGCGCATACGTTTAGCCTCGCAGCCCTGCGACAGGCCATCGGGTGAGGTTAGTGGCTGTGCCGAAAGTGATGCCGACATAACAAAAAGTAGCACTATGGTAGAAAAAAACTGTTTCATATCTCTAAATTTCGTATATTTGTAATGCCCAAAGTTATAAAAAATTTCGGTGAAAAGATGGAAAAGCCGCCAAAACTAAATTTTCCGCCCATAAAATTGCGCGCTACGGAACAAAACGGGCGCACGATGGTATTCGATGCGGTGCGAAATATGTTCGTTGTACTCACTCCAGAGGAGTGGGTGCGTCGTCATTTGGTGGAGTTTTTAATAAACAGTTGCAACGTACCTTTGCGCTCGATTGTCGAGGAGTATCCCGTCGAGTTCAACTCCATGGCACAGCGCGCCGATGTTGTAGTAATGAGTTCCGAAGCGCAACCACTAATTTTGGCAGAGTGCAAAGCTCCTGAAATAACTATTAATCAAGATACCCTGTTACAGGCGTCGCGCTACAATGCCGTAGTGCAGGCGCAATATATAATTATCACTAATGGCTTAAAGCACTATTGCTATGAGCTATCTGTAGAGGGTTATCGTCAGATGAACTGTTTCCCAAAATTCAGATAGGAGCAATCGATGTAATCAAAATTTCGAGCCAGCCGCCCTACTCTCACCCCTCGGCATTAAAGTTTCTTGCTATCGATATATGCGCGGAATACGTCGCGATAATTGGCACTCAGTGGCACATACTCTTCGTTGGAGAGAAATACCCTACCGCGGCCATAACCCGAGACGTGTGCAAGATTGACAATATAGGAACGATGCACGCGCATAAACCTATCGGAGGGCAGCGTACTCTCCATATTTTTAAGTCGGAATAGCGTAGTCAAAGGTGCGGCATTAACCAGATGCAGGCGCACATACTCACCAACACTCTCTATATAGATAATGTCGGCATAACGCACGATTGACACCTTATAATCGGCCTTGATAGATATGGTTTCATCCGCCACAGAAGCATCGGCCGCTGCCACACTCTCCTTTTCGCTCTTGCCGGCAAGACGAGCCTCATTCTCGTCGCGTAAGCGCATCAACTCATTAAGCGACAACGCCTTCTCGACGGCGCGCTTAAAGTCGGCAAATGAGAATGGTTTAAGAAGATAGTCCACCGCATCGAGGCGGAATCCCTCGACAGCATACTCCGAGTAGGCCGTTGTAAAGATTATCATCGGTTGCGACTCCAGCCCACGCACCAAGTCCAAGCCACTACGACCCGGCATATTAATATCGACAAACAGCAGGTCAACCTTGTTATTTTCCAATGCTGCTTGCGCCTCGGCAGCATTTCTGCACGAAGCAACTAACTCCAGTGTCTCGACCTTCTCGATATACTTTACAATCTGACGCAGAGCCAACGGCTCGTCATCAACAGCTATACACCTAATCATTGCTTACCGGAATTGAGAGTTTAACGCTATATTCGTCGGGGTTCAAATCATCGATTATCAGCTCGTAATTGCGGCCAAACAGCAGATCCAAACGCTTACGCACATTCTCCAAGCCCATACCGTTCTGCACCGGTTTATCGCTCTGGCTATGGCGTGAATTACGCACCCGACAGACGGCGTGCGCACCATCGCACTCAATCTCGATATCGACAAACGAGGGCTTATCGTAGCTCACTCCGTGCTTGAAGGCATTTTCGACCAGCACAATGAAAATCAGTGGCGGAATCTTCACCCCATGAGGCACATCGCCAACACGCAGTCGCACATCCACATCATCCGTATATCGAATCTTCATCAAGCCGATATAATTCTCCACAAAGCGGATATCATTCTGGAGGCTTGTCTCGGCATTCTCCGAGTCATACAACACATAACGCATCATCTTCGAGAGTTCGATGACGGTCTCCTTTGCGGCCTCGGTGTCGATATCAATCAGCGCGTGGATATTATTGAGCGTATTCATAAAGAAGTGAGGATTTATCTGATACTTCAGATAATCCATCTCGGCACGCAGGCTCTGTCGTTCGAGGGCCATAATCTTCTGATCATCCTGAATCGACTTAAACATCATCTTGATGGCACTGTTCGCACCAAACATAAACAATCCGAGCAGCACGTTCCAATACCAAGCCAAATCGGTAAACGACGCCTTACCGTGAACGACATACTGACTCACATCGCCATAGGGCAGACTTCTGAGGCTCTCCTGATAATACTCCACACCCAAGAACATTGCCGACAGCAGAACAACCGACACCAGCAGATATGTCACATAGCGACGGCGTAAAAGCAGTTTAGGTGCAAGTATGGCATTATGCACGATAAAGATGAAGATATAGGGCAGCAGTTTACTCCATACCGTAAGAATATTCTTAAGGTAAACGTGCTCCTCCGACATCATCTTCGAGTTGAGGATAGGCACCAAAAGTGCCATGCACCACACCAAGAAGTAGAGCAGATTCTCGCCTATTATCGATTTATTGGTCTTTGAACGCATTGCTTAGCCCACTTACGATTGCGACCCTACTAAAAAACCTCCTCGCCAAAGAGTGTTGCCGACGAGCAACCCGTAATGCGGCAACGCACATAGTCGCCAACCTTATGGTCGCCCTTATCGAACACAACGACTTTATTCTGCGACGTACGACCAAAGAGCTGATCCTCGCGGCGCTTCGAAGTACCCTCAACCAACACCTCAAACTCCTTACCCACATCGCGTTTATTGCTCTGCTCCGACAGGTGATTCTGCAAGTTTATAATTTCGGTCAGGCGTGCTGTCTTGACATCCTCGGGAATATCATCGCCCAGATGACGCTGCGCGAAGGTTCCGGGACGCTCCGAATACTTAAACATAAAGGCGAACTCATAGCCAACCTCCTCCATCAGCGAGAGTGTCTGCTTATGATCCTCCTCGGTCTCGCCCGTAAAGCCGGCAATAAGGTCGGTTGTAATAGCGCAATCGGGCATATATCGACGAATTGCCGCCACGCGGTCCAAATACCATTCACGGGTATATTTTCTATTCATAC
>JAGBIR010000160.1 GCA_017934845.1 Alistipes sp.
AAGCGTGCATCTGCAACGCGTTCGACCGTAGCGGCTGAGACAACGTGGAGTTCGACTATCCGCTTCTTGTTGGATCGCCTTGTTGAGCGAATCGACGAGTGGATTGAGCAGATTCGCGATAAGCGCGAGCAAAAGAAGAAGGCGAAGGAGGAGAAGAAGCGTCTTGAGGAGCAGCAGAAGCAGCAGGAGCAGGGTGACGAAAATCCTTCAGAGGAGCAGGCTTCAGCAGAGGAGAGTGGCGAGGAATCGGCTACGGCCGAGGGTACAGACCCAAAGTCGAGCGAGCAGACTCAGCTGCCAAAGGCAAGTGCTATGCCCACGCCGATGATATTCAGCGAGCGTCAACGCTCATTTGCCGCATCGCGAGTGATGCCTACCGAAGATCCCTCTTCAACCACCACAGCCCACTATGCCAATTCGCAGGCCTATGCCGACGATATAAAGGCCTTCGGACGATAGGCTGGCACGAAAAACAACCTAACAAACAACCATTTAATCTATTTTTTAACTTAACAACCTAATTTTATGTCAAACGTTATTGTAAACCCCAAAACTTACACCGGTTCAGAACTTGAGAAGATCTTTTTCCGCCCCATCCTTTCGGGCCCGACAGCCGAGGAGTTAGGCATCCGCGTACTCTACAATATGCCCGTGCCGACCATCCTACCTGTGGTGACTCATTCGGGCAATGTGTTGTCGTCGTTGGATAGCTCGTCTTCGTGGGTGGGTAACCGCAAGTCAACCATCCAGAAGGAGATTAAGCTTGAGCGCGTGAAGGCCGAGAACGCCTTTTCGGCAAGCGACTACTTCACAACCATCTTCGAGTTGATCTCTAACCAGAGTGGCCTGAATATGGAGGATTTGAGCGGCACACAGCTCGAGCAGGCCGAGACCGAGCTCTTCCGTAAGGCCATCGCCGAGAGCATCCGTATGAATATGTGGTTGGGCGATAAGGGAAATACCCTTTCGACCGGTTACAGCAGCTTCGATGGCTTGTTGAAGAAGGTGCGCGAGAAGACCCACTCGGATTACTTTTACTACTCGGACGACGATCTCGAGACATCGTTTACCGGCAACATCACCGAGCTCTTCGAGAAGATGATTGCCGAGGCGAGTCCCAAGCTCAAGGGCTTGTTCCACGAGGGTCAGGTGGCGTTCTTTGTATCGCCCGACCTCTATAAGCTCTATCAGGATCACCTCGACTCGGAGTTTGGTACGGCTGCCTATGCCGATGTGCAGAATGGTCGCAAGGCGTTGATGTATAAGGGCTTCTCCGTTATTGAGGTAAACCTCGAGCCTATGATTTCATCGTCGAAGATCTCCGATCAGTTTATCATCTTTACCGATCGTCGTAACTTGGTGTTGGCGGTAAATACTGCCGATGTCCCCGGCTCGGAGATTCGTATGTGGTATAACCCCGACGAGATGGAGAACCGCCAGAGAGCCGTATTTGCCATCGGTTGCGAGATTCTCGACAACGAGTTGGTATGTGCCGCAACAAACTACATCCCCTAATCGAGTAAGTTATGTCCGAGAATCGAGTTTATAAGCCGGTAGGCGGTATTGTGGCAGCCGAGCTCTTTACGCTCGATGTCCTGCGTGCCGAAGGGTCGATTAACGCGGGCAGCGGCATTAGTGTCGAGTTGGCTGATTATGCCTCGCATTACGAGGAGAGCCTCTCGTCGGAGAGCGGGTTGGTGAGCGTAGCACATACGCTCACCCTCGTTGCCGAGCGACAGAATGCTGCGCCGTGGATGGATGCCGAGTTCCTGCGCCGATGTGCCGCCGAGGGCGTTGTGGCGAAGGTGTGGCTGGCATCGGGCGAGGAGCTTACGGTGGGCTGTTGCCGAAGGATGGGGCTGGAGCAGGCTCTGCGTCTGGAGTCGCTAAGCTGTTCGTCGGGCGTAAGGCCGCGCCAGCGTCCCGTAGCCGAATTGGTGTTGCGATGCCGCGATGTTACATCGGCATATTAGTAAGAATTAACAATCTAATGTTATTGCCAAAAACACTCTATGATGAATACAACGAAAACAAAGAGTTTGGTGGCGGTGGGTAACCGTCGCGAGGAGCCGCTGATGACGCTCTCGACGGCACAAGTCTCAAACAAGAAGTTCTGGCGATGGGGTGACGACAACATGACGCCCTATGCGTTATCGTTGATGTCGCGCCGTTCGACAACCCACCGCCGCATAATCAACGACAAGGCCGACTACATTGCCGGAAAGGGCTTCGCCTGCGACGAGAGCGTGCCACTGCTGGCGCAATTTGTTGCTCAGGCCAATGGCGATGGAGAGTCGCTGCGTACGGTGTTGAGTCGTGTGGCCTTCGACAAGGCGTTGCTGGGAAATGCCTTCGTCGAGGTGGTGACCGACCAGAGTGGCAGCTTCCTCTCGCTCTACCATCAGGATGCCTCGAATGTGCGTCTGGCGCGCGACGACAAGCACGTCATTCTGCACCACAACTGGAGCGCGTTCAAGGCCGAGGAGTCGGTCGTATTGCCACTATATCCTCACTTCGAGCAGCAGAGCGACGGCTCGTTGCGTTCGGTGGTACACTACAAGGAGTATGAGCCGATGTTTACCCACTATGGCGTGCCGAAATATATTGCCGGTATGGGTGTTTCGGCCATCGCCTACAAGACCGATTGCTGGAATATCTCGCGTCTGGATAATTCGTTCCAGCTCTCGGGCGTAATGATGCTCGACGCCGCTACCGACAACGAGGCCGAGGCCGAGCAGATTGTGCGAACGGCGCAGCGTCGCTTTGCCGGAGAGCCCGGGCAGGTGATGTTTATCCTGCGCGATGGTCAGGAGCACGACAACTCGCAGTTTATCCCCGTAACGTCGAGCAACGAGGGCGACTGGAGTGCCCTGCACGATCAGGCGACGAGCGACATTGTGATTGCTCACTCGTGGTTCCGTTCGCTCAGCGGACTGGACTACTCGTCGGGTTTCAGCTCCGAGCGAATCCTGCACGAGTATGAGGTTGCGCTCAACACGGTTATCCTTGCCGAGCAGGCCGAGTTGTTGAGCCCACTGAAGCGTATCCTGCACGATGTGGCGCATATCGATGCCTCGTCGCTGGAGGTCATTAACCGCCCGCCGACACGCTCGAAGCCTATCTATATGAAGGTTTGGGAGGCACGTAAGGCCGATGGTCTGGATTACGATCCGCAGGATGAGCGTCAGCAGGTATTCCTGTCGGAGATTACGAAGTATAATGTGACAAGTATAAAATAACAGATTATGGCACAGAAAATTATAACTTCAGCCGAGGTCCTTTCGGCAGCCTTCACCGATGGCGGTTACCTATCGCCCGATGTTGTTTCCGATGCCGATATCGAAGCTGCCGTCGAGCGATGGATAGTACCTGTTACGGGGCGTAAACTGTTGCAGGCGGTGGAGCGAGGCTCCCATTCCGAATTCTCGACCTCCTACCTCAAGCCCTGCGTTGCGGCCTATGTGCGATTGCTTATTCAGCCGCGATTGAGTGCCGTGACCTCGCAGATGGGTGTCGCAGCCCCCGCCTCGTCGTCGCATAAGTCGGCCGATGAGGCTATGCGCCGAGAGTTGATGCTCTCGCTCAAGGTGCGTGCGCAGGCGTTGCGTCGTCGTATGTCGGAGTACCTCGATGCAAATCAGAGTAAAATTTCGGAGTATGAGAGCGCCGATAACGTATTAAACCGATGTTGTTGTGATGGAGGCTTTGTACAAATACTTTAGTGGATGCTTGACGGCTGTGGCGGCACTCTTCGCGCCCGTAGTGCCTATGGTGTGGTCGCTGGTGGGATTCATCGGCTTCGACTTCCTGACGGGTGTTGTAGCTTCGCGTGCCGAGGCGCGAAAGGCGGGTCGAGAGTGGTACTTCGAGAGCCGTCTGGCGTGGCGAACAATCGAGAAACTGGGTTTTTCGGTAATCTCGCTCTGTATGGCCTTTACGATTGATACTCTGCTACTTGGTTTTATGGAGCTGCACTTGACGAATCTTTTGGCGGGCTTTGTCTGCGGTGTCGAGATGTGGTCGTTTCTGGAAAATGCCTGCCGCATAAGCGATGCACCGCTGCTGCGCCACCTGCGAGGTTTGGTGCGTCAGAAAGTGAGAGAGGAGGTGGAGCGCAATGAGTAGAGGCATACGTAATTGCAATCCGGGCAACATTCGTCGCTCGCGAGTGCGCTACCGAGGCGAAAAACACCCCTCGCAGGATCCTGACTTCAAGCAGTTTGAGTCGATGGCGTGGGGTTACAGAGCAATGTTCGTGCTTCTCGACAGCTATCGTGTGCGCCACGGATTAAACACCCTGCGCGGGATGATTTCGCGCTATGCTCCGCCCTCGGAGAACCATACGGCACTCTACATCGATGCGGTGTCGGAGCGCACGGGAGTCTCGCCCGATGAGCCGCTCAATACGCGCGATCGCAAGACGATGATCCCCATCGTGAGAGCTATGTCGCGCGTTGAGAATGGTGTGGATGCCGTGCTGAGCGATGTCGAGACGGGGTGGATGTTAACCGATTTTTAATCTTTGCGGAGTGTTGCAGAGGTGTAGATTAGGTATTTATACGCATATCAATTTGGAATATTTTTGTGACCTTTGTCATTATTTTGTAAAAACTTAAATTGTTGTGTATGAAAAAACTTATACTTTTAGCAACACTCATCGCTCTTTGCGCAGCGCCGCTCAAGGCGCAGAACGTTGACCAGTCGGCGCAGATTGCTCAACTTACCGAGGAGGTTAATACGTTGAAAACCAAGTCAACAACGTGGGACAAAATTACAAAGGCTCTGCCTAAAATCTCGGGTTATGCGCAGGTGCGTTACGAGTTTAAGGGCGGCGATGCCAGCACTTCAACATTCCAGTTGCGTCGTGTGCGTGTGAGCTTCGATGGTAACATCTCTCCAAAGATTGACTATAAGTTGCAGGCCGAGCTTACCAGCTTTAAGTTGGTCGATGCCTACTTCTCGTATAAGCCGCTCGATGCGCTGAATGTGCGTGCCGGTCAGTTTAAGTTGCCCTTCTCGATCGAGAATACCGACTACGGCCCGACCAAGATCGAGCTTATCGACTATCCTATGGCGTTGACCTATCTGGTAGCTTACGATGAGGCTATCGGCGAGGATGTCATTAAGGCTAATGGCCGCGATTTGGGAGCCAAGATTTATGGTAAGTTTGCAAATGGCATAGTAGCCTACGACTTGGGCGTTTTCAACGGTCGTGGCTTGAATACCAAGGATAACAATAAGTCGAAGGATGTTGTCGGTCGTTTGAATATCCGTCCCATTAAGGGTCTGCTTTTGTCGGGCTCGTATATGTGGGGCGAGTATGGCAGCAGCTACCTCAAGCGCGAGCGTTGGGGTGCCGGCGTATGCTACGACTATGGCAATTGGATGGCTCGTTCGGAGTATATCGGCGGTAATACCGGTGAGCAGACGAGCGAGGGCGTGTATGTAACAGCGGGCTACCGTTTCTGCAAGAATTGGATGGCTGTGGCACGTTACGACACCTTCTGCGAGAATACCGAGTTCCGTCCGGAGACATCTACAACAACCTATACCGTAGGT
The DNA here is from genome assembly GCA_017934845.1 of Alistipes sp. Lineage (GTDB taxonomy): Bacteria > Bacteroidota > Bacteroidia > Bacteroidales > Rikenellaceae > Alistipes. The sequence goes on from JAGBIR010000160.1 coordinate 5,560, forward strand.
ATCAACTGGCGTCCCGTTAAGCACTTCCTTATGCAGGCCAACTACGCCTACGAGGATATGGTTTCAGGTCAGGGTAGCCGCAATATCTTCCAGTTGCAGGTATCGGCAATATTCTAACCCTGCGTATTATATCAACCTAAAGGGCGTGTCCAAGAACTCTCTGGACACGCCCTTTTTGTTAACTGCCAATACCTCTATGCCCCTTTATCCGCACAAAAAAAAGCGACAGCATAAATTAGCATAATATTTATAGCCTCCCTTTTCCAAAGGGAGGTTTGGAGGGAATGTAAATATAGTTGCGGAGTATCCGCGCAAAAAAATAGAGCGGTCAAAACTGACTGCTCTATTTTTGAAGTGCCACATCGTGCCAAACCATCGAACCTTTATTGATGACTACTTGAAGATTCTTGACTTCATAGATTGGTTAAAGGTCGCATATCCCGAAAAGGCAAAATTTCTCACCGAAAAGTCTTGACAATATCATCGATAAACACGATTGTATATAAAACGAGGCGTTATAACCACTTATCAAGGTGAAGTTTTTGGTTTTTTGAGGACGATTTATATGGAAATAATAAAGAGAAAAAATATGAAGCATAGTGATAAAATTCGATAAGATTAAAATTGTTAGTTCAATAGAAAATATAAAATCATTAAATGAAGATGTATTTGAAAATAAAGTAAAAGATGGATGTATCGTAGAGCAACGATATACAATGATGTCTCCTTATTATTTGTATATCGAGGCAGATTATTGTGAACAAGAACTCATTTTAGAGTTTACGGGTAAGATATTAAAAGATGATTATAAAGATTTAATCCACATAAACAATATCCATACTTGTCTATCCAATATCAATGATTTGGCTTTATGCGACCTCAACATTGACGGGATATTGGCAGATGGGGAGATAGTCAAGGCAGATGTTTCTTTGGATGTTGATTACCCCGATTGCAAGGCATTAACAAAATCACTTCGTGCTAATGTCGCTAATTTCAATAAGTATCTTGCCCGTACGATTGGCGACAACTTTGTAATTGAAAAGAATGTTCAGACCAAGGGTTATAAGCGCAGATTGACTATATATGACAAGGCGAAAGAAATTCAGAAGGCGGGCAATCGTGGGTTCTTATCAACATTGGATAATCCACAATTACTATTAGACTACTTTGATGGCAAGATAAGATTTGAACTCAATCTCAACTCTAAGGAGCAAATTCGCAAGTCACTAAACATTTATGATACATCCATCGGGGCAGTACTTAACTCAACCGCCACTCCCATTTGGGATTTACTTGATAATGCCATCGAGGAAAGTGATGGCGATACTGCTTGCTCTAATCTCGCCGACCTGAAAAACCGATTGATTTTGGAACACTGCGGTGGCGATTTGGCAAAGGTGGAGGCGTTATTACGAAACTACTATTCCAAAGGCACGCACATATCCCAAGTGATGAAACCATACAGAGAATTGGCTACCAAACTTGCGGAGAACCTCACCCCATCCCTCAAACAGCAACTTCGCAACCTACTATTGGAGGTGCTAATTCTGTTTGGTATTTTCATTTAGTGTGTATTCAAAAGCAAGGTGTATTCAAATAAATGGGTAATCACTTTTTGGTGACTACCCATTTCTGTATTCGGAAAATTAAAAGATAATAAATACCACACTTGAATTGATATAGCTTTCTAATTTCTTAAAGAGTCGTAAATCATAATCACTTTAATGTTGTAAAACTTTGCTTCGTCGGCGAAGTCGCAGGCGTAATTTTATATTTCCACGCAAAATACCGTATATTGTTCGGTATGTTGGCTCAATAACCTTCATTGGGCGAATACCGCTATAACGCAACATCAAAACTATCAGGCAAAGGATAGCCACAAAGAGCAGCCAGCCGTAAATCTCCTTCATAGATTCCAATAGCGACTGAACCTGCACCATCCCATACAACTCGCCAAATGGGGCGTGCGAGGTAGATAGCCCGACATTGTCCATTCTTTCGCCAAGCAACATCGAGTTGCGAGTCATTACAACCTTCAATGCTCGACCTACAATGGCATTGCCAAAAGGTGCAGCCAATGCTGCACTGAACATATTTTGGAATGACAAGCCGTGCAGGAATGTATAGGGGAAAGGCAGTCGGGCATTTGCCGTTAGCATCATCACCGCAACCATTACATAACCTGCCGAGCGTAGAATTACAGGGAGATACAAAGCCTCTTTGGGAATATTGTAATCTATGCGGAAATAGAAGTACGCCAAGTAAAAGGCAAAGCACGAAAAGGCAATGACCAACATTCGTTGATAGCTCCACTTGCGGCGAGCAAAGGTCTGCCAAGTAAAGACAATCCCTATTACCACGCCGAGGATTGATACCCAATTGAGTGTTAGCGTATTCAGATGGTCGTA
>JAGBIR010000161.1 GCA_017934845.1 Alistipes sp.
GTACTCATATTTATAGTCATACAAACAAGCCGTAATATCGCTCAACACAGCCGAGCCGGTAGGGTAGCCACCCGCGCCGCGACCAAACATAAACTGCTTGTCGTAGAAGAGGCCTTTGATAACCACACCATTGAACTCATCCTCGACGCTATATATGTACTTATTGCGTGAGATAAGCTGTGGCATCACGCACATTATCAGCTTATTACCCGCCAACTTCTCAACGTGAGCAACCAACTTAAATCGTCGCTCCTTCTCGTTAGCAAAGCGGATATCGTCGTCGTTCATATTCGAGATTCCGTAGGTAAAAATCTTCTCGGGAGCGACATACAAACCAAAGGCGTGGATGGTAATAATAATCAACTTAAAGAGTGAATCCCAGCCATCGATATCCAACGTAGGATTACTCTCGGCAAAGCCCAAATCCTGCGCTAATTTCAGGGCATCGGCATACGACATCTTCTCGTTGAAAATCTTCGAAAGAATAAAGTTTGACGAGCCGTTCAAGATACCCTTAACCGATGTAAGCAAATCATTATCGTAGTACTCCTCCAAGTTACGAATTACGGGTATTGAGCCACACGCCGAAGCATCATATAGCAACGCCACATTATAACGGGCCTGCAACTCGATCATCTCCTCGATATGGTGCGCCAGCATCTTCTTATTACCCGACACAACGGGCAGACCCATCTGCAGGGCGCGCTTGACAATTGTGTAAGCAGCATCGGCATCGTCAATCAGCTCTACGATGAAATTAATGTCGGGATCGTTGAAAATATCGTCGGCATTATCGGTAAACTCTGCCTCTACCGAACGCTCCTTATTGATATTACGCACGCAAATACGCTTAATCTCCACATTTTTCGAGCCTATACGTTTCAATACATCATACAGACCACAGCCCACTGTTCCAAATCCAAAAAGGCCGATATTAAGTTTTTTTCCGTTCATATATTTAAGTTTTCGTTATTATTCTTTCAAAAAATCGAGTATTATATCATTCAGTTGCTTATGCTCCACCAAGAATCCGTCGTGTCCGAAATCGGAGTCTATCAAGTGGTAACGTACATCGGGAATATTCTCAACCATAACATCGTGATCCGAAGGCGGGAACAGTATATCCGACGTAATAGCCACAACCAACGACTTGGCCTTAATCTGCTTCAATACATCAGCCACAGCACCTCGGCCGCGTCCCAAATTGTGAGAATCGACCGCCTGCGACAAGCGGTAATAGGAGTAGGCATTGAATCGACGACGCAACTTCTCTCCCTGATAACGCTGGTACGACAGAACTCTGCGGTCAAATCCCACATCGTCGGGATTTGTATCCTCCTGCGTCTTGTCATAGGCCATTCCGCCACGATAGCTCAACAAAGCAATACTACGCGCCGTAGCCATTCCATTCAATCCGGCCTCTGCCGAACGTTCGCCAAACGTAGGATCGTCCTCGATTGCCATACGCTGCGACTCGTTAAACGCCGAGGCCCACGGCTTCGTACGCGGGGTAGTAGCGATAAAGGCTGCACGCTCGGCAAAGTCGGGTTGCATAACACTCCACTCCAAGCATTGAAAGCCGCCAATCGAGCTACCTATAAGCAACTTAACTCGCTTAATCCCAAGATATTCAGCCAACAACTGATGCGCACGCACCATATCACGCACCGTAATACGTGGAAAATCGCCATACCACGGCTCACCTGTCGTTGGATTTATACTCAATGGGCCCGTCGTTCCATAATGCGAGCCGAGGAAATTGGCACACACCGTAAAATATTTATCGGGGTCGAGGAAGCATCCGCTCTCAACAGTGTGAGGCCACCAGTCGGCAACATCCGAATTGGCCGTCAACGCGTGGCACACCCAAATCACGTTGCTACGCTCGGCATTCATCGTACCGAATGTGTCGTAGGCAATCGTAAGCGCAGGCAACACCTCGCCCGACTCCAATTCGAAGGGTCTGTTATAATGATAAAATTCAGCCATCACTCAACCTATTCAGCAGCAGCAAAAGCCTGCTCAAAATCTTCGATAATATCCTCTACATTCTCCAGTCCGAGCGAGATACGCAACAGCGTTGGTGTAACGCCAGCCGCCTTCAAATCGGCATCGTTCAACTGCTTATGTGTTGTCGATGCAGGGTGGGTAACCACAGTAATCGAATCGCCAATCATAGTCATATTAGCCGCCAGCTTCAACGCCTCGACAAAACGAACGGTACTCTCCAACGAACCTTTCAGTTCGATTGTAAAGACACTCGATGAGCCGTAACGATAATATTTTTGGGCATTTACATAGCCATTATGATCCTCAAAACCCACGAAGCTAACTCGCTCAACCTTTGGATGGTTGCGACAGAACTCCGCCAACTTCCAAGTCGATTCCACCTGATGTTTCACACGCAACGACAAGGTCTCCAAGCCAACGAGCATCAAATAGGCATCGAATGGTGAAGGACAGCAGCCAAAGTCACGCAAGCCATCGACACGACACTTAACAATAAATGCAGCATTGCCGAAAGCCTCATACAGATTCAAGCCGTGATACCCCTCCGACGGGCCATCTATCTGCGGGAACTTACCATTTGCCCAATTATAATTACCGCCATCGACGATAATACCACCCATAGCCGTACCGTGACCGTTTATCCACTTTGTAGCCGAATCAACAACGATATTTGCGCCCCAGTCAAACGGATTGCACAAATATCCGGCAGCACCGAATGTATTATCGATAACCAACGGCACATCAACTCTCTTTGCCATCTTGCCCAAAGCCTCCAAGTCGGGAACGTCGCAAGTGGGATTGCCCATACTCTCAGCATAAATCAATTTTGTACGCTCGTCAACCAATGGCTCCATATCCTCCACACGCTCCGACTTTGCAATACGGCACTCAATACCGAGCTTACGCAACGAGATGCGGAATTGATTATATGTTCCACCATAGAGGAAGGGCGAAGCTACGATATTATCACCGGCCTCGGTCAAAGCTGTTACGGTAATTAAAATTGCCGACATTCCCGAAGCCAAACCCACGGCGCCTACAGCACCATAAAGGGCTGCGACACGCTCCTCGTAAGCCGAGGTCGTTGGATTATGCAGACGGGTATAGATGTTACCACCCTCCGAGAGTTCAAACAAGCGAGCTGCATAGTCACAACTCTTGAAATGGTAGGCCGCAGTAGGGTATATTGCAATACCGCGCGAGCCGGTATGATCGACGTGATAGCCACCATGAATTTGGCGAGTCTCGAAACGCAATTTTTTATCAGACATAACTATTATATATTTACAGTCCGACGCATAATTATCGGACACTATAATTGACTTATTCTATAAAATGATTGTTTTGAAAATGATTTTGTGTCTGCGACACAAGGTAGCACATAGCTACCCGCAAAGAGATACGTGCCTACCGGCACATTCGCATCATACACATCTCCATAAGGTGATAGTGCATTACGTTATAGAATATGTTCTGCTTGCCAGCCATTCAATAACTAATTTGTTCCCGCAAATATAGCATTAATTTTCTATTTATTTGCATAAATTGCTAAAAATAGTTCGTGGCTATAAATTCACATCCGCAGGATCGAGCAAATTATTAAGCATTGCATATACGGTAAGACCCGCCACCGATTTAATACCAGTTTTATGGGCGATATTTTTACGATGCGACACCACCGTATGAATCGAAATGTTCAGTCGATCGGCAATCTCCTTGTTAGCCAATCCGTTAGCAACAAGCACCAATACATCGCGTTCGCGCTCCGAGAGTTCGTGACTATCGCTATAAGGATTTGTCTGGCTCTGCTCGATAGCCGCCAAGAGTTTACGCTCGATGTGTGACACATCATCATATATATTTATCACGCCATCGGCCTGACGGATAAAATCCTCCTCGCACACCGTAGTAGCGAGCAATATCAACGCAACGTGCTGCAATTCGGGATATACAAATCGCATATTGGCCTGCTTGAGCGAATAGACAACCTGCGAGCCAATAACCACCGCATCGACAGCCAACGAAGAGAACTCTTCGAGTAGTTTCTGAAAATTATTATATACACCAACAACCTCGAATTCGCCCTCCGATAACATCAAACCTAAGCCATCGGCAATCATACGCGAAGGCTCGACAATGACTACTTTATATCGTTTCATTTTGTCCTCCTTTCCTCTTGCTTAATCAACGGAGCCAATATCTTCATTTCGAGCAGGGTGTGACGCACCAAATCCTCTCGCAGAGCAAATATATCAAACAACAAATCACAACGTTGTGCAATCGAGCAAGACTCGGGAAGATATTTAATAATGATACTCTTCATATCGTCAATCTTCTCGCAAATATCGGTGTGATTATCCATAAATTCATCCATCATACACTCCGCCTTGCCACTACTCAACGACTCGATATAGGGGAACATCTCTCGCTCCTCGTAATCCAAATGTGCACGCACTTCATCGACATAATCCCGACAGAATTTACCCAGCACATTACGCTGTCGCTCCTCGCATAGCTGCAACACGCCATCCACACCCGCCGAGATACGCGGCAATAAAGTATTTAGATAGTAGCGGTGGGATGCACGCAGATATTTCATCAAGCAGAGTGCATCATCCATCGTTAACGACGTGTAGTCGGGCTCGTAGTCGGTCGAAGAGTAGATTCGGCAAATCATCAAAAACAGCGTCGGTGACATATCATAGCGCAGGCACATCTGCTTAACCGAAATATCACCAAACGGCAGCTCTATCTCCAGTCGCAACAACACCGACAAAAGATGATAATCGGCATCAATCAACTCGATGAGTTTCATATCTTCTGAAAATATCACTTGCCTATTTCCATCGATTTTATAGCTTGTCATATCAAGTATAATATTCTAATTATCAAATTATAATCCTATCCAATTTCCTATATTATATGCAATAAATGCCATCACCCAAGCCAGCGTCGTATTATACGCAATCGACAACAAGGCCCACTTCCAACCGCCAGCCTCTTGCGCAATGGCTGCAACCGTTGCAACGCAGTGGAAATAGAGCATCACAAATATAATCATCGCCAACGCGGCCGAACGGGTATAATTACCCGACGCAAGCAGATGCGACGATAGTGTAACCTCCTCATCCTCGGCATCCTCCACCGAATAGAGAACGCCCAGCGTCGAGACTATAATCTCCTTCGCCGATGCTCCCGACAAAATTGCTACACTTGCTCTCCAATCCAAGCCAAAGGGTGCAAAAATTGGCTCCAAAGCCCTACCTATACGACCTAAATAAGAGTTCTCGGCGTGAGGGAGTTCTAACATGATCACCTCCTGATCTGCCACAGGTGTATTATCAGCAACAACCACATTCTCGGTCATTGTTTCAATCGATTGCACAGCCTCCTCTGCCGGACGTGGGTAATAACTCAAGAAC
>JAGBIR010000162.1 GCA_017934845.1 Alistipes sp.
AGGCAAGGAAGCCGAGAAGCACACCGGCAGCAACTGCAGAGCCAATCACACCGGCAACATTCGGGCCCATAGCGTGCATCAGAAGATAGTTCGAGGGATCATACTCAAGTCCGAGGTTATTTGAGATACGAGCCGACATCGGCACTGCCGAAACACCGGCATTGCCGATAAGCGGATTGATTTTTTTGCTCTTCGGCAACACAAGGTTGAATATCTTGACAAAGAGCACACCGCTCGACGATGCAATGATAAAGGCCATGAAACCAAGCAGGAATATAAATATAGTCTGCGGAGTCAGGAACTGAGAAGCCTGGGTGGAAGCACCGACAGTCATACCGAGAAGTATTGTCACAATATCGGTAAGAGCATTAGAAGCGGTCTTTGCCAGACGTGTAGTCACGCCACACTCACGAAGAAGGTTGCCAAAGAAAAGCATACCAAGCAGAGGTATACCCGAAGGTACAACGAAGCAAGTGAGAAGCATGCCGACAATCGGGAAGATAATCTTCTCATTCTGCGAGACGGCACGAGCCGGTTTCATCTTGATCAGACGCTCTTTCTTAGTTGTGAACAAACGCATCAGAGGCGGCTGGATCACAGGGACAAGTGCCATGTATGAATATGCCGATACAGCTATGGCTCCCATGAGATTAGGAGCAAGTTTAGACGAAAGGAAGATTGCAGTAGGACCGTCGGCACCACCGATAATAGCGATAGCACCGGCCTGGTCGGGCGAGAAACCCAATGCAAGAGCCACCATGTATGCACCGAATATACCGAACTGAGCGGCAGCACCAATAAGCATAAGCTTAGGATTGGCAATAAGAGCCGAGAAGTCGGTCATAGCACCGATTCCGAGGAAGATCAGAGGCGGATACCAGCCGGCGGACACACCGTTATATAAAATATTGAGCACAGATCCTTCTTCGTAAATGCCGACCTCAAGACCGGCCTCCGTGTTGAAGGGGATATTACCAATCAGGATACCAAAGCCTATAGGCACCAGCAGCATAGGCTCGAAGTTCTTCTTAATGGCAAGCCAGATAAAGAAGAGACCCACAGCCAGCATGACAAAGTTGCCGAACTGGGCATTGGCAAAGCCGGTGAGTTCCCAGAACTGCACCAGGTTTGACGAAAGAAAATCACCGAATGACATAATATGTGATGTTATCGGATTATTCAAGGGTTATAAGAGTAGCTCCTTCGAGCACGGAATCACCTGCATTGACATTGACAGAAGCGACAACGCCGTCGCGGCCGGCACGGATAGAGTTCTCCATCTTCATGGCCTCGAGCATCACAACAGTATCGCTTGCTTTTACAGAGTCGCCAACTTTTACATTAACCGATATAACAACACCGGGGAGGGGAGCGACAACGCTACCCTTGCCACCGACAGCAGGACGCGGAGCGATTACCTTCTCGCCACTTGCTGTGCGCGGAGCCGGGGATGCTTTGGGTGTGGTAACTTTGACAGGAGCGGCACGCTCGAGTTCTACCTTGTAGGGCACGCCATTGACTTCGACCTGAGCGAAATTATCGTCGATGTCGCCAACGGCTACAGTATAATTATTACCGTTGATCTTATATTTGTATTCTTTCATTTCTGTGTTAGGATTTATACATTAAGAATGATGCTGATGATCGGGCACATGACGAAGACCATAAATCTTCGAGCTCCACGGCGAGTAAGCACGTTTTACCTTATTGATAGTAAGGATAGTGTTTTCAGTATCATGAGCATTGAGATGCTGATATAGCGCCATTGCGATTGCCGCGATTTCTTCGCCGGAGTCGTGTGTGGCAATTACTTCATCGGCTTCTTTTCTGGTAGTGCCATGAGCGCGTATCTTGTTCATCTTCGATACGGCAGCTCCGATTTTACTCAAGCCATAGAATGAAAGGCAGAGCAACAGAAGGGCAGAGAAGACGATGGACATAGCCATAAGAGTCATTGCAAAACCGTTTTCGTCCTGCTCAGCAAAAAGTTCGATCTTTTTGTTGGTATCCTTAATAACGTTTGCACTTGACGGAGTGATATAGTCGTTTTCGCCTCCTGTACGGAGAGCCCATTCGCCGACACCGTCTTCAGTACGAGCCCAAGTCTGATCAGGCAATACGGAAGCAGGGATCGTAACTTCATCAATCAGAGTCAAGCCATCGGCATCATAGATACCGATCCAGTTTTCTTGTCCGGGCTTAAGAGTGAAGTTAGTGTGGAATGTTCCTTTGTTCGGTTCTCCGTCGGCATAAAAAAGAACATGCTGACGAGCCGGAATCTCGGTATTCACGTCGCCTAAGGGAACAGGATATTTGCGAGGGTTGGCCTTATCGTCGGTCAGATATACGCTCGATATCTCGAGTGGCGAGAAGTTGGCGTTGAAGAGTTCAACCCAAGCTGCACGCCTGCCGTATTCATCGACGATGTTGCTGTCGTTGGCTACCATTACCTCGTTGATGCACAGAGCACTACGACTCTGTGCATTCACGCCTGTAACGCACGCCAATGCCAACAAGGCAAGTGATATTGTCGAAAATATGCGTTTCATATAATTAGAGGGGTATATTGCCGTGTTTCTTGGCAGGATTTGTGACCTTTTTGGTAGCGAGCTGCTGAAGGGCACGTATCACACGGAATCGTGTGTTGCGAGGCTCGATAACATCGTCGATATAACCATAACGAGCAGCATTGTAGGGGTTGCAGAAGAGTTTGTTGTACTCGGCTTCGCGATCAGCAAGTACTTTTGCAGGATTGTCGCTTGCCTTTGCTTCTTTCGCATAGAGCACTTCGACTGCACCGGCACCACCCATAACAGCGATTTCGGCGGTAGGCCATGCATAGTTCATATCGCCGCGGAGCTGTTTGCAACTCATCACAATATGGCTGCCGCCATAGCTCTTGCGGAGTGTTACTGTAACCTTGGGTACAGTGGCCTCGCCATAGGCGTAGAGAAGTTTAGCACCATGGAGAATCACACCGTTGTATTCCTGACCTGTACCGGGAAGGAAACCGGGGACATCGACAAGAGTAACAAGAGGAATATTGAACGCATCGCAGAAGCGAACGAAACGTGCACCTTTACGAGAAGCGTTGCTGTCAAGCACACCGGCCAGGAACTTGGGCTGGTTGGCCACAATACCGACAGCCTGACCATTGAAACGAGCGAAGCCCACGATTATATTCTTGGCATAGTCGCTCTGTACTTCGAGGAACTCGCCATTATCGACAACGGCACCAATAACCTCGTACATGTCGTAGGGTTTGTTGGGCGAGTCAGGAATAATATCGTTAAGGCTATCCTCAAGACGATCGATAGGATCGTTGCATTCAACCAACGGAGGCTCTTCAAGGTTATTCTGAGGAATGTAGCTGAACAGCTTGCGAATGATCTTGAGTGCATGCTCGCCATCTTCTGCAGCGAAATGACATACACCGCTCTTCTTTGAGTGAACATCGGCACCGCCGAGATCTTCCTGTGTCACGTCTTCGCCGGTAACGGTCTTTACTACCTTAGGACCGGTAAGGAACATGTAGGAGATTCCTTTGGCCATGATAGTGAAGTCGGTAAGAGCAGGGGAGTATACAGCACCACCGGCGCACGGACCAAGGATTGCCGAGATCTGAGGGATAACGCCAGAAGCGAGGATGTTGCGCTGGAAAATTTCGGCATAACCGGCAAGTGCGTTGATACCTTCCTGGATACGGGCACCACCAGAGTCATTGAGACCAATCACGGGCGCGCCCATCTTCATGGCCATATCCATGATTTTGCAGATCTTCAGAGCCATGGTTTCGGAAAGACTGCCGCCGAAAACGGTAAAGTCCTGAGCGAAAACATATACAAGACGACCTTCGATTGTACCGTATCCGGTAACAACGCCATCGCCAAGATAAGATTTTTTATCCTGACCGAAATTGGTGCAACGATGACGGACAAACATGTCAAGCTCTTCGAATGAGCCTTCGTCAAGAAGTTGTGCAATACGTTCACGGGCGGTATATTTACCACGCTCGTGCTGTTTCTCGATGGCTTTTTCGCCACCGCCGAGACGCGCCTCAGCGCGAAGCTCGATGAGTTCTTTTACTTTTTCGAGTTGGCTGCTCATATAAGTAATACTTAAATATTAATATCTTTAAAATGACAGACAACCGTCAACGCCACCACATAACGGATAGCGCTCACGGCTGTCAATGTTGATCATATGTCTCAACTTTCGCTCGCGAAAGCAGATTATTATTTATTAGGGTCTTCGCAAAGCTCAATAAGAGTGCCGACGCTTGACTTGGGATGTACGAAGGCAATATTAAGACCTTCGGCACCTTTGCGCGGAGCCTTGTCGATCAGACGGCAACCTTTACCTTCAAGCTCGGCAAGAGCATTTGCCACGCCATCTTCAACAGCGAAAGCAATATGCTGGATACCGCCACGGCCACCATTCGCAGCAATAAATTTGCTGATAGCGCTGTCTTCGGCTGTACCTTCAAGGAGTTCGAGCTTTGTCTGTCCAACTTTGAAGAAGGCTGTACGTACTTTCTGGTCGGGCACTTCTTCAATAGCGAAGCATTTGAAGCCCAACATGTTTTCGTAGAACGGTATTGCCTCGTCGAGAGAAGGTACGGCAATACCAATGTGTTCGATATGTGAAATATCCATGGTTGTGTGATAATTTAAGTTGCTATTTATTATTCTGCAAATTTACACAAAATGTTAATATAAAACACTTTTTGCCGCGGAATTTTTTCGCGGCAAAAAATCACGTATTGTCAGAGTTGCTGTAATTCGCCATCGTTCAGTCGTTTGACACCGGAATCGGACGGGAAAAGGCTTCCCGGAACGAGACCATAGTCTCAGTAGAAGCGATATCAAGCTGTCGAGTACGCTCTCTGATTATTTCGAGCATATTCAAGTTGTCGCGAGCATACAGCTTGGCAATTATGTCGAAACGGCCCGACACTACGTGACATTCAGTTATTTCATCAATCTTTCTGAGTTCTTCCGCCAAAGCCTCCACATCGGTTCCCGGCAAAGCATTTATGCCGAGATAAGCGACCACCGTAAAACCTACGGCAGTAGGCTCGATAGAGCAATGTGATCCATTTATTACTTTATTGGCCATCAGCCTCTGCACACGCTGATGCACAGCGGCACCGGAAACGCCATTGTCACGAGCGATTTCGAGATAAGGCGTGCGAGCATTCGCACTAAGTGCATTCAGTATATTCAGATCGAGAGAGTCAAAAAAGATACGGTCCATGGATAGCAAAAAGGTTGGTGTATATGAAAAGAATGTGATGATTACATGTTTTTCGCAAAGATAATAATTTTTTTGAGAAAGTACAAGTTATGAGCACTTTCACTATAATTTTTACACAAAAATTATTAAAAAATATTGTCAGGCCGCATATAGGCATAAGAAACGGCAGACCATCGAAAAGACGAAGGCCTGCCGTTAAAAGAATTACTTTGTCTCAGCAGCTTTGTCAGCAGCTTCGGCTGCTTCTGCCGCCTGATCCTGAGCGATTTCGTTTTCCTTAAACTCGGTAACACCTGCAGCTATAAGCTGGTTATACCAAGTAAAAAGTTTACGGATGTCGGTGTTGTACACTTTCTCACGATCGAAATCAGGGAGAACTGTTGCAAAGAAGTCTCGCATTGCACTATCGCTACCAAAGCCCTTGATATCGACAGGCTGCCCTTCTTTTACTTCATAAATTTTCTCCATGATATCAGGCAGAGGTTCATCGCCGTTCTCGGTATACATAGTTATATCTGCAAGCGAGATGACTTTTTCGTGGGGATAGGTAGGTGTACGCTTGCCTGTGGTAAGCGATTCTACTATAAGGCTGTTTTTACCGCGAGTAAGAAGGCGGTAAAGACCCGGCTTTCCGGTAATTGAGATGATTCCTTTAAGCATATTTGTGTCTTATGTATGGAAATTTTACTATTTCTGCTTGCAAAATTAACAATTAAGCTCGATATTCAGTTCTATTTTTGTAACTTTGTAGTCGGTTTTACGGTACAATCTATATTATATATATGGATTCGCCACAATAATTTAACT
>JAGBIR010000163.1 GCA_017934845.1 Alistipes sp.
AAAGTATAATCCCCGACAGGATATGCCATAAAAAGAGATTGCCCGACCAAAAGGCCGAGCAATCAACATCGGGTAAAACTTCATCCCGAAAAAAATCCCCTTAAATATATTAATAACAGATCTGTTACTTTGTTGTTGGCAGCTTAACATCCTGCGCAGCTTCATCCGTGATACGAACAGGTAGAGTATAACGCACTTTGACAGCTTTACCATCCACAGTACCCGGTTCCCACTTCGGACTCCGCTTAAGCACCTTCTTCACAGCCGACTCCACTTCGGGCGACTTACTATTAATAAATTCAACATCACTCAACGAGCCATCCTCCTCAATAACAAAGGTTGCCGTCACAACGCATTTACCACACTTTTTATAAAGTTTCTCTACTTCCAACTTCGACATCACCCATTTACGGAAATCCATCAAACCGCCGCCTTGGAATTTTGGCATATTCTCCTTGCTCATTTCTGCAATTTGAGTATCCTGCTCCTCTTGCGTTTTTAGCTCATTATCGGTTGCACTTTTATCTTTCTTCAGTGTAATAACCATACAGGCACCACACTCCTTAACATCCTCCATTGTAACCGAAGTACCCTTCAACGCCTCAGCAAGACGTTCGTCACCATATTGCAATACCACAAGAGATTCTATCTCTTCGGGCTTTAGTATCTCGAACATCCTCTTGGATTTATCGAAAGCAACACCATCTACAATATAAATTGGCTGCTTAATATTATCAATTTTTTTCACATCGATTTGCACATGATTGGGGCTTATCTGAGAAACCTTTATAGATGAATTTTCCGACGTAGTGATAGGCTCTGCATAAAGAGTGAGCATATCCCTATTATTGTAATTTAGAGAATCATGAGTATATAAATTTCCCGATTTCTTCTTCTCTTCCAATGCCTTTAACTCCTCTTCGCTAAGCGATTTCTTTAGTCTAACAAATACAACACCTCTTGTTTTGACATCCTCAAGTGTGTAGCTACTGCCCTCGACATATTTTTTCAACTCTTCTTCACTCTGTCCCTCCATCTTAAACGAAGTGTATGCAATCTCACTCTCGTCAATATCCAGAATACTCTCCACCAACTTACCATCAACCAAATACAAAGGTTCGACACCTTCTGGCATAACCATCATTCGCAATGTTATACCATTACTCTTTGTCGTATCAGACGCAATTGAAGTCTGCTCGTTTTCTGACGAATCTACATATTGCGTTGCGCGTGCCGTAGTTCCAAACACTACCACCAGCACCATAATCATTGGCACGATAGCCATTTTGCGTAATAGCGCGTAGCTATTCTTACTCTTGTTAGTCATCATTTTCATTCGTTTTTTAGTTAAAGAATCGCGCAGAGAGTTCGCTATTTCCGGACTATAACCGAACATCTGCTTGAAAATGGTTTGTATATAAATTGTTCTATCTTCACCCCCACAGAGGACATCCCTGTCGGCCTCAAACTCTTCAACTTCGGTAAGCAGACGCGCTGCCATCCACACAAAAGGATTCCACCACAACAGAGCCTTCTGAATCTCCATTACCAAACGCTCATACGAATGACGATGAGCAATATGGCTACATTCGTGCTTTATGATTACGGCCAAATCCTCTGCCGAAGTATTACGATTGACATAAATGGTACGAAAGAACGAGAACGACGCCACCGCCACCGATGTACGCACAATGCGAACACCATCGACATAGCCGACCTCGGCATCTCGCTCCAGCTTTCGAATACGCCAGAATTGATAGACGAGTAGCACAACAAGTGCCGCTACACCCATACAATACAACGACAAAACAACACCTGCCAAAGTGATGATTGGAGCTTGCTCTGTAACCACCTCTGCGGCAGCGACAGCACTACCCTCGCCAATGGTTATCACGGGCATCAACCCAGTCTTTGCCGGCCACAGAGGTATCTCCAACAGTGGAATTACAACCGACAGCAACGGCAACACAACCAAATAGAGGCGACACCAACTAAAATCGGTGCGGCGCTCCAACAGCAAGCGATAGCCAATGAGCAGCAAAGCGCTCACAATCAATATTTCAGCAAGCAAAATATACATAAATGTAGTTGTTTAATGGTGTAGTAATAATTTTATCGAAAGTATCTCTTTCAAAAACTATTTCTCGTTCTTCACTCGCTCCATAATCTCCAAAATCTCAGTCATCTCCTGCGACGAAATATTTTCGTGCTGCGAGAAGAATGACACCAATTGTGATATTGAGCCTCCAAAATAGGTCGAGAGCATCGAGCTAACGTACCTTTTGGCATACTCTTCACGAGCAACAGCAGGATAATAACGGAATCCCTTACCCGCCGTTTCATGCTCCACAAAACCCTTATTCTCCAAAATTTTCACAAAAGTCGCCACCGTTGTGTACTTCGGCTTTGGCTCTTTCATTCGGGCAATGATGTCGTTCACACTACCCGACCCCAACTCCCAGAGGATTTGCATCACCTCCTCCTCACCTCGAGTCAGCTGCTGAATGTTGTTTTGTTCCTGTTTCATAACGCGTTATTTAATTTTGATGTACATCTTCAAATATAGATTTTCTTATCTTGATACAAACTTACTACTAAAAATTTAGATAAACAAATATTTCTACTAAAAATTTAGATAAAAGATGTATTTTTTTTATTTCTCCCTATTTTCAAACAAAAAACAGCCTTCGGATTACCAAAGACTGTTATGCAATTATATTAAAACAGGAATTAAGATTCTCGCTTATCTCCAAAGGCGAAATAGCGGCCCGCGAGATAGCTGTAAACAACACTTGCGGCAGTAGTTAAAGCCTTCGAGGGAGTCGGCCATATATCACAAACCTCAACGAAGAACTTAATGCAGACGTAATTAAGCAAAATTGAGCCACACACCGAAAGTGCATATCGTGCCAACTGCCCCACTTCACTATACTCCGCCACATCGAATACCACATTGCGGTTGAGCCAAAAGCCAATAAAAAAAGTAATTGGGAAGACCACAACGAGCGACGCGACATGCGGTGACATCACAACATATCCTAAATCGATATATCGCTCGGCAACGACATAGTGGTAAACCAAGAAATACCACACCAAATCGAGCACCATATTTCCGCCACCACACACTGCATAGCGGAATATACGACGCGACACCAAACTCGATACGGGCGCAATATAAAACAGGTCAATAAAGCGACCTATATAGTCTGCCAGACGCATTACCTTTTATTATATACCCACAAATCACTAATCGCATCGCGATTTGCGCGAGCGAACTCGGTACATTCTGCCTGCGAGTCGCTACCATATACGGTAACCATAAACTTATCGCCCTTGAACGGAAGAATAGCGCAAACGGCATTTGGAATAAGCTTGCGAGCCTGCTCAACAGCTCGGTCAGCATTTGCTTCGGTCGAGAACACGCCCATCACAACATAATAGGCAAAATAATCGCTATGATTTGCTGCCGACACAACGTTCGCCGAGGCAGAATTTGCAGCTGACGCAGGTGTATTCTGCGACACAACTGCACTCGACTCAGCACCAGCCTCAACACCCTGTTCCAAATTTGCATCCGCCGCAGCAGAATCTACCGTCGTCGAATCCGCAGCAATAGTTGTATCAGCTATATTTACATTTGCCGCAGCCTCCGTTTGCGCGTTATCTGTACGGGGTTTCACCTCAGGATTACCCCACATAATATAGGCAAAGATACCTAGCGCAATGGCCACACATATTGCCACGACAATATATACCCACAAATTTGAGCGACGGCGCACCACAAGAGTCTTTACACCCTTGGGGTTAATAGCCGCACCAAACGCCGACTCAATTGAGAAGCTCTTATGATTCAACACGCCCACACCGCCGATTGTAACAACAGCACCTTCTTGTGTCTTTTGCAACCAACGTTTATAAATATCCGACGCCTGCTCTTCAGAACATCCCGCCACGCTGACGATCTCGCTCACGAGCGAAGGAGCCTGCTCCTGCGACGTAAAGTTCACGACATTTCGCGGGCCGATAAACTTATCATCCGATATTTTGCGCGCACCCTGACGCTCGATAAAGAGCGTACCCACCTCGGGCAAGTAAACTCCCCGACCGCTGATGAGCATATTATAGATTATCTTATTAACTTCTTCTACCATCTTTACTTGCGTTTTTTATTAGTTTCAACAGCTGCCAAAGGCGATGTTTTCGGAGTTCCAATCTTAAACTTTCCCTTTGCACCATACCAGATAACCAGAGCGGCCATAATTATAAACGGTATGCTCAACAGCTGACCCATATTAAGCAACATTCCCTCCTCGAATGCCTCTTGGTTAACCTTAAACATCTCTATAAAGAAGCGTGTAACAAAGATTCCGACCAGACCCACACCGAACATTATACCGGCGCGTTTACGAGCCATATCCTTTTTATAATACATCCACATCAAGATAACAAATGTCGTAAAATAGCACAACGCCTCGTAGAGCTGCGACGGATGCTGAACGGGAATATTCTCAAGAGTCATTCCGGGAAAATTACGGACGAACTTAAAGCCCCAAGGCACATCGGTTACGCTACCAACAATCTCGGAGTTGATAAGGTTACCTATACGCACCATCGCGCCACCAATCGACACGGGAACCATAATTCGATCCAGCCACCACACATAAGGCATCTTGTATTTGCGCGATGTAATCCACATTCCGAGCAACATACCCAATGCCGAGCCGTGACTTGCCATACCTCCGTCACGAATGCCGGTTATAATCTCAATGGGATGCTGGCTATAATAGGCAAAGTCATAGAACATACAGTGTCCTACACGCGCACCCAGCACCGCACCCAAAGCAATCCACAAAAAGCCGGTCTCCACAATCTGCGGGCCGAAACCTTCGCGCTTTGAAAATGCAGTAAAGAATCGCTCGCCAAGCAGGAGTGTTAACGCCCAAGCCAAGCCATAATATCGCAGCTCAAAAGAGCCTATCGAGAACATTACGGGATCGCAGTCCCAGACAACATACAAAAAATCGTTCAACATCTAAAAAATCTTTTTTCTCTTAAAATTCCATCAAAATATTACTTTACGGGCGACTCAACTTTCTTAAGCGGGAAGGCGAATGTTGTACCGACTCCCAACTCGCTACGCACCTTAATGCGCTCGCCATGAGCCTCGACAATATGCTTAACGATAGCCAAACCAAGGCCCGTACCGCCCTGCTCGCGAGAACGGCCCTTATCGACACGATAGAAACGCTCGAAGATACGCGGAATATCATCCTTGCCGATACCA
>JAGBIR010000164.1 GCA_017934845.1 Alistipes sp.
AACAGATGTAACAGATGTAACAGATGTAACAGGTGTAACACCCTTGTTACATTGTTACATTGTTACAACAAAAAAAGCAGGGAACCCGTGTGGGCCCCTGCTGATAACCTTAACTCCGTTATGATTTTAGCAATTCATTGCTCCGCAGCAGTGGATGACCTGACCGCTTACATAGTTCGAAAGGTCGCTTGCCAAGAACAACGCAACGTTTGCCACATCGTCGGGTGTGCCGCCACGGCGCAAAGGAATCTGCTGATTCCAAGCATCGCGTACCGACTCGGGCAGCGCAGCTGTCATCTCGGTGATGATAAAGCCCGGGGCGATGCAGTTGGCGCGAATACCGCGAGGGCCCATCTCCTTGGCGATTGACTTTGCAAGGCCAATCATACCCGCCTTCGATGCCGAGTAGTTGCACTGGCCAGCATTACCCGATACACCCACAACCGACGAGAGATTGATAATTGAGCCACCTCTCTGGCGTGCCATAATGGGCGTAACGGCGTGGATGAAGTTGAATGCCGACTTGAGGTTAACATTTATAACGGCATCCCACTGAGCCTCCGACATACGCATCATAAGGCCATCCTTGGTGATACCTGCGTTGTTAACCAACACATCTATTCGGCCAAACTCCTCGACAACCTGCTTTACTACCTCGTGTGACTCCTCGAACGATGCTGCATTTGATGCGTAGGCCTTTGCCTTAACGCCCAAAGCCTCAAGCTCGCGGAGCGTCTGCTCGGCAGCCTCGTTGATAGCCAAATCGGTGAATGCCACTGTGGCACCCTGCTCGGCAAAGCGCAATGCGATAGCCTTGCCAATACCTCGGGCAGCACCTGTAACAAGAGCTACCTTACCTTCCAACAATTTCATATCGTTTTGATTTTTAGTTTATTGTCCGTTCCACTTTCTCAATGCTACGCAAGCGTTATGACCGCCAAAGCCCAGCGAGTTTGAGATTGCTACCGTCAGCTCGGCCTTACGCGCAACGTTGGGTACATAGTCCAAATCGCAATCGGGGTCGGGTGTGTCCAAGCCAATGGTAGGAGGCACTACTCCACTCTTGAGTGCCATCGTAGCGGCCACAAGCTCAACAGCTCCCGTAGCTCCCAGCATATGGCCCGTCATCGACTTCGTTGAGCTAATCAACGCCTTGCGGGCAGCCTCCTCGCCCATTGCGAGCTTGATAGCTACGGTCTCCGACTTATCGTTAAGCGGTGTGCTTGTACCGTGTGCGTTGATGTAAATAACATCCTTCTCGGCATCGAATGCGGCCTCGTCGAGCGACTGCTTAATGGCGCGTGAGGCGGGAATACCATCGGGACTGGGTGCTGTAACGTGGTGAGCATCACAGCTGTTGCCGTAGCCTACAACCTCGGCGTAGATGTGTGCGCCGCGCTTGAGTGCGTTCTCCAGCGACTCGAAAATCATAATACCTGCACCCTCAGCAATAACAAAGCCGTTACGGTTGGCGTTGAAGGGGATAGATGCCTTCAGAGGGTCCTCCGAGCGCGATAGAGCCTTGCTATTGGCAAAGCCACCAATTGACAAAGGATGGACCGAAGCCTCTGCACCGCCCGTAATAATGGCGTCAGCGTAGCCGTGTTTGATGGCGCGATAGGCCTCGCCCGCAGCGTGAGTACCCGTAGCACAAGCCGTAACAACGGGCAGACATACGCCCTGCGCATTGTATTTTATAGCGACGTTTCCTGCCGCAATGTTACCAATCATCATAGGCACAAACAGCGGAGAGATGCGGTTTACGCCCTCGTTGAGCAGCTTTGTGGTCTCGTTGACGAAGGTCTGCATACCGCCAATACCCGAGCCGATATATGTTCCCAGACGCTCTGGTGCGATGTTCTCGCCGCTCTTTAGGCCGCTATCCTGCATTGCCTGATAGGCTGCCGCCAAGGCATATTGGCAGTAGATATCGTTGCGTCGCACGTCGTTGCGCTCCAAACCATTCTCCTCGGGATTGAAATCTTTAATCTGGCCTGCAACCTTAATCGGGAGGTTATACTCGTCGTAGCCCTTGATGAAGTCGATACCGCACTTACCATCTGTAAGGCTCTGCCAAAAATCGTTAAGATTATTTCCGACAGGTGTGATGACACCCAAACCGGTAATAACAACTCTCTGTTCCATATTCTTTCTCATTTATTTTGTCCACTCAAAAATTGCTGCACCGGTGGTGAATCCAGCACCAAATGCGCTCAATAAAATCTTGTCGCCCTTCTCGAGCTTACCTCCGCGAGATAGCTCGTCGAGCATAAGTGCTACGCTGGCCGATGATGTGTTACCGCAACGATCGACGTTGTGAGGGAAGTACGACATATCGAGCTTCAGGTAGCTTGCAATAGCCTCGATGATGCGCATATTTGCCTGATGCAACACATAATATTTAATGTCGCTCGGCTGCAAACCGGTCTGCTTAAGCAGCGTGCTGATGTCGCGTGCCGACGATAGAACGGCGGTCTTGAATACCTCGCGGCCATTCATATACATCGGGCCGAACTCCTCCTCTTTGGTAATGTAGGGCGTAGGCTCCAAACGACGCTTATAGTAGAGGCAGTCGGTCTTGCTCACCGTCGTGAGGCGTGATGCCAGCATACCCTCACCCTCGGTAACGACAACAGCTCCCGCACCATCGCCAAACAATACGCACGTCGAGCGGTCACTCCAATCGACCATACGCGTTGGCTCCTCGGCACCCAGCACCAAGACATTCTTTGCCTTGCCACTTCGGATGCGGTCGTCGGCCATATCGAGTGCATAGATAAATCCCGAGCAAGCGGCATTGACATCTACACAAGCACACTTCGCGCCAATAGCTCCCTGAATGATGCAACTAAGCGACGGAGTTATATACTCGTTGACCACATTCGAGCAAATTATATAGTCGATGTCGGCAGGTGTAAGGTTGGCATCTTCGATAGCTTGTCGAGCTGCCTCGGCGGCCATATCCTCTAAATGCTCCGACGAAATAAGGCGTCGCTCGGCAATACCCGTACGCTCCTTAATCCACTCGTCGCTCGTGTCGAGAAACTGCTCGAGCATCTGGTTGGTGACAACCTTTGAGGGGTGCATTCTGCCTGTTCCAATAATCTTCATCTAACAATAAAATACATTTAGTTTAACATTAAAACGGGACGAAATTTATACCCGTAATTTGATTGGTTGCAAAAATACCCAAATCACCCCTAATAATGTTAAATGTGCGGTCGAAATCACCTTTTTGTGACGAAATCGACATTATAGGCGGCAAAAATTATGTTTTTCCAACTTATTTTGCCATCTTTGCAACGGAATTAAACCGATTATGCTATGGCAAAAATATATAAAAATATAGATATTCCCAAGTTCCTGCTTGATAAACGTTATCTTTTTGGGTCGGTATTTTTTGTCCTCACCTTCTCGGTTCTGTTTATGCTTATCTATACGCCATTTTCTATGACGGCGTGGTTTACTTTGACCGATACGCAGGGCTTTGGAATGACCGCTGCGTTCTATATCGTAGCGTTGGCAATCCTGCTTATTAGCAAGGTGGGAATGTATGCCGTGCAGAATAAGATGCGTTTTACCTATCCGCGATATGTACTATGGGTGGTGACCGAGATGCTTATCATCTCGTTTTTCTATACCCATTTTACCTTTATGTATGTGCCGCCCGTGGCCGATGAAAATGTGTTTACTATATGGCTCAAGGCCTTCGGCTGCTTGACGCTCATTATCGCTATACCTTATACTATTATGACGCTCTATGCGGCCTATAAGTCAAAGACCGAGGAGCTGGAGATGTTGCAGTATGAGATGTCGCTGTCGGCCGAGCCTACGGTGGTATATCCCCAGCTGGTAAACCTCTATGACTATAACGGTACGTTGAAACTGACTATCTCGTCCGATTCGCTCTACTTTATGGAGTCGCAGGATAACTATGTCAAGATCTATTACGAGAATCAGGGTCGCCTGCTGTCGTATATGCTGCGCTGCCGTACAAAGACCATCGAGGAGAATCTTGCCGATACGAGTATGGTGCGCTGCCATCGCTCCTATATGGTTAATGTGTCGAAGATTAACCACATCAAAAAGGGTGGTAAAGCACGTTATATCGTGCTGAATAATACCGAGATAAAGCCTATCCCCGTGTCGAAGAGCTACTTCAAGAATCTGGTCGAGAAGATTGAGCTGTTTAACTCGTCTGTGGTTAGCCCTGCCGCATCGGGTGTCGTTGCATCGGGTGTTGTTGCATCGGGTGCTGTTGCATCGGGTGTTGTCACATCGGGTGTCGTTGCATCGGGTGCTGCGTCGGCAGATGATGGTGCCGCCACAAACCCCGAGAATGCTTAAATTCAAAATTCAGCCTTAACGCGGTCGTTCCCGCTGCGTAAGCGTCATTCCACATTTGAGCAACGAAAGGATTCGTAAGTACGTATTTGCTACCATTGCTCAAATGATTGGAATCTACCGCTTATTAGCCTTTGCTGCCAAGTGCGTACTTGTGAGGTGGTAATTCCCAAAGGTAGATGCCAGTCAATTTACATATATACCTCAATACGTATCTGTAATGCCCTGCATATGTAAATTGTGGCATGACGATATATGTTGCTGTCATTACCGCTGCGCCAGCCAAATAATTTTGAATTTTGAATTTTGAATT
>JAGBIR010000165.1 GCA_017934845.1 Alistipes sp.
AACTCCTCGATCATCTGGTTGGCCTCCTTCTGCTCCTTGGTATATACACCCAGCGGCTTACCCTTCTCATCGAGGATAAACTTAAACTCGGCACGCTCGAAGCTAACAGCACCCGCCTTGAAACGCTTTGTGCGCATAGTCTGCGCCAAACGATTCATCACGCCAATCTCCTCGGCATAGTCGCCTACGCCGGTCTCGATTCGTGCCTGCGCCTCAGCATAGGTGAAGCGGCGGTCGGAGTATATTACCGTACGGCCAAACCACTCCTCCAGCACCTCGGCATCGTCATTCATCTTAAATACGGCCGAGAATGCCAACTTCTCCTCATTGGGTCGAAGCGAGCAAAGGTCGTTACACAATCGCTCGGGCAGCATCGGCACCGTTCTGTCAACCAAATAGACCGACGTACCGCGCTCCTGCGCCTCACAATCGACAACATCGCCCGGGCGAACATAGTGCGTCACATCGGCAATATGCACGCCTATCTCCCAGAAACCATCTTCAGTTTTACGAATCGACAACGCATCGTCAAAATCCTTTGCATCGGCAGGATCGACCGTAAAGGTTGTCACATCGCGGAAATCGCGTCTTTCGGCATAATCTTTTTCGCTGATTGTCCCATTTATGGCATTAGCAGCACCCTCGACCTCCGCAGTAAACTTATACGGCAGGTCGTACTCCGCCAAAATGGCGTGCATCTCGGTGTCGTTGTCGCCAACAGGGCCTAAAACGTCGGTAATAATGCCTCGAGGGCTCTTGTCGCCCTCCTTCCAGTCGGTAATGCGGAAGACCACCTTATCACCATCGTTCACCTTCGGATACTCCTTACGCGAAAAGAAGATATCCATAGGCAGCTTACGCGAATCGGGCTGCACAAAGATTGCCGAACGACTTACCTCGGCAACACCGACATATTGTTTATTGCTACGCTCCAGCACCGCAGTAATTGCACCCTCGGGATTGTCGCCCTCGCGCTGTGACGGGCGATGAAGGACAATCTCAACGCGGTCGCCATCCAACGCATTGTTGGTATTGCGCTGGTTAACATATATATCGCTATCCAGCTCCTCGACACGCACATAGGCCGCTCCCGATCCAATCATATCGACAACACCCTCGTAATGGGGCAGTTGCTCCATCGAGAGTTGATATTTATCGTGTCCGTGGCGCACCACAACACCACCCTCGACCAAAGCCTCCACAACATCGCGCACCACATAACGCGCATCGCGTGAATTACCACCCGAAGCCGCCACAAGCTGCTTTATCGAGAATACTCGGTCGGGAAACTCCCTAAACATATTTACCACAAATGCCGCACGGACATTCATTCCATCGCCACGACCCGACCGTTTGTCGCGTCGTGACTCACGATTCTTACCTCTCATCGGTTCAAATTATTTAGTGCGAGTTGATACATAAACTCTTCAGCGACAGCCAAAGCTCTCTCATCGGGCACAAATGCCGATCCGCCCATACTGCCCGATGTGCGGCCTACACCCACGCGATACATAAGCGAGGGGAATGACTGCGCATAAGAGCCAAATGCAGAGACCCCCATCGAGCGATTCAAATCCTTGACTGCAAAACCGTTACTACTTGCCAGAAGCATCGCCTCATAGCTCAGTTGCTTATCGTTTTCGACTGTATGTGCCACAGCATCGAACGACGCCTCCAACTCTATATCGTATCGATATTCAATCTCCTGCACAGCACCCGCAATCATATCCTTCATGCGCTGACGCAGTTTCTCGTCATACATTCGCATCACACCGCAACACTCGGCCTTATCGGGTATATACCCCTCCGATCCATTGGCCGTAACGCTACCCACTGCAACCACACATACGTCGCTATTCAAGGCATTAAGGCGCATTATCAAATCGGCAATGGCAACCACCGGATCTTTTACTCTCGAGTAGCAAGCCGCTGGGCCACCAATGCCCTTCGCGCAGAAATGGACTCTATCGAGCGAAGCCATATATCGGCCCGGGCAGAAACCTATCTCGCCGACCTCCATATCGTCGTCCACAAAACCATTAATTACAGCCGCAACCTTATAATCAGCAAACAGCATCGGCTTCAACGATTCGTCGAGGCTCCCGCTCCGGATTCCATCACCCGACTGGAATAGAGCCAATAGCGTTCCCTCAAAATCGGGCGAGGCTTGCAGGCGTCTCAGCACACCTAACAACACAGCCGCATGGACATCGTTACCACACGCGTGCATACAGCACTCCTCTTCCGATGCAAACTCAACTCCCGTACGCTCCTCTACGGCCATCGCTCCAATATAAGAGTGCAGCACAACGCAACGTTCATGACCGCCACGTCGGCCCTCGATACGGGCTACAATGCCATAACCATCAAGCGACGAATAATAAATCCCCGCATCTGTAAGTTCCGATTCAATAAGGCTGCGAGTAACAACCTCTTTGAATGGCATCTCGGGATGACGATGCATCTCACGTCGAAAAACAGTCGTATCCATACGCTTCACTATTTTAAGTTTGCAACATCTACTTTTTTGGGACGCCAGCGCGCAGCAGCCTTTGCTACGCCCGCTATATGAGCCGGCGTTGTACCACAACATCCGCCCACAATGTTAACCAGTCCCGCACGGCACAGCTGCTCGATATCCTTTATCCATCGCGTCATAGGCACTGTTGGATTACCGACCGATGGGTAGGCGATTAT
>JAGBIR010000166.1 GCA_017934845.1 Alistipes sp.
ACCCCTACCATTGATAAGCTGCTCGTGCTCAACATCGATTCTATCGCCGATAGCCGTTGGAGTACGGAAGTCAAACGGAGTACCCTCAACTGCCATAAACTCACCCGTAGGGATAAGGTTTGCATCCACAGGGGTAATCTTATCGGCCTTCAGGGTCAAGATATGGTTGGTAAT
Source organism: Alistipes sp. (assembly GCA_017934845.1). GTDB lineage: Bacteria > Bacteroidota > Bacteroidia > Bacteroidales > Rikenellaceae > Alistipes. The sequence goes on from JAGBIR010000166.1 coordinate 175, forward strand.
TGTACCTCCGGCCTCGCCCTTAAGGTTGAAGAATGAGTGATGCGAGAGGTTAACCACAGTTGTAGCATCGGTTGTAGCCTTATAATCTACGCGGAACTCATTGTCCGAAGTAAGCGTATAGGTCATTGTAATATCCAGATTGCCGGGGAATCCATCCTCGCCATCGGCTGCCAAGTAGTGCAACACAATTGCCTCAGGCTTTACCTCGACAACATCCCAAACGACCATATCGACGCCCTTCAAACCACCGTGCAGCGTCTGGCCATTGTTATTCTGCGGAGTAGTATATTCTACACCATTGAGCGTAAACTTACCGGCTCCGATACGATTGGCAACGCGGCCCACAACAGCACCCAAGAAACGCTCACCGGTATTATTCACATAACGATCCAAATTCTCGTAACCCAACACAATATCGGCCATCTTGCCATCGCGATCGGGAGCCCACAACGACACCACGCGCGCACCGAAATTGGTAACCTGCATTGTTAAATCACCATTCGACAAAGTATAGAGATCGACCTGCTTACCATCGACTACCGATTGGAAGTTCTCGGCCTTCATAAGATCCAGTGTAGATTCACATTTTTCATTGCAACAACACACTGCTAACGCCAACATCGCAACGGCGCACAACAATCTGAATTTCATATTTTGAGATAATTTAGGTTAATATTCCTACAAATATAATGTTTTTTCGCGTAATGCAAAAGTTTTAAGACCAAAATTTATAGTCGCACCATCATTTCATACCATTATCGGCAACTATCGGCCACAAGTTCTCTTATAAGAATATAAATCGCAATACAAACAGTACGGCAAGAATATACATCGTAGGCGACAAGCGGTTGAAATTACCGCATAAAATATTAATTACCACATAGCTGATCATACCCAACAATATATCCGCCGAAATAGAGTAGGCCAAAGGCATTATAATGATACAGATAAACGCAGGAATAGCCTCGGCATAGTCATTCAATGGAATCTTCTTAATAGGCTCAAGCATAAACAGACCTACGATAATCAATACCGGAGCTGTAGCCGAAGCGGGAATCGAGAGGAAAAGCGGCGAAAAGAAAAGTGCCACAATAAAGCAGCAGGCCACTACAAACGCCGTCATACCCGTACGTCCGCCCTGTGCTACACCGGCTGCGCTCTCAACATAGGTAGTAGTTGTATTCACGCCCAAGCATGCACCAGCTGTAGTAGCAATGGCATCGGCCATAAATGCTTGTTTAACTCGTGGAATACGACCATCCTTCTCCAGCATATTGGCCTTTGTACATACACCTACCAGAGTTCCTATCGTATCGAACATATCAATAAAGAGCATCGTAAATACCACAATAAGCATATCGACACTAAACACGCTACTCCAATCGAATTGGCAGAAAATAGGCTCAATAGAGTCGGGCCAAGCGACCAAACCCTTCAAGTCGGTCAACCCCATAGGAATACCTATGGCTGTCGTAACCAGCAAACCGATAAGCAACGCTCCGCGTACATTTTTCACTACGAGAGTTCCCGTAATAAGCAAACCAAGCAAACCGAGCAGCGGAACCGGCGACATAATATCACCAATTGTCACCAACGTAGCATTATCCTTAACGATAATACCTGCATTTTGCAATCCGATAAAGGCGATAAACAGACCGATACCAACCCCAATAGCATTACGCAGCGATGCGGGGATAGCATTCACAATTGCTTCTCGCAGGTTCGACAGCGTCATCAGAATAAATATCACACCCTCAATCAAAACTGCCGTCAGCGCAAATTGCCACGGATAGCCCATACCTAAACATACCGTATATACAAAAAAGGCATTCAAACCCATTCCGGGTGCCAAACCAAACGGCAATTTAGCCCAAAAAGCCATAAGCAGAGAACCAATAATGGCAGCCAATGCCGTCGATGTAAAGACTGCTCCCGTAGGCATACCGTCAATAACACCGAAAATTGAAGGATTTACCGCCAATATATACGACATTGTCAAGAATGTTGTAACACCGGCCAAAATCTCAAGACGCACCGAGTGCGCACCCTTCTTAAAGCCAAATAACTTTTCAAATAGTTTATACTTTTCCAACATATTGAGTTTGAGTATTGTGATTAGTTGTATACTCGAGCGACAAAGATACTAAAAAAAGCGGATGCCGAAACATCCGCCCCCTCAACTAATACAATTATCTTTACGCGAATAAAGATTCCTACTAAAGATTCTTTGCCTTGATGGCACGAATCATATCGTCAGTCATTGACGAGAGATCCCACTCGGGCTTCCAACCCCACTCCTCACGAGCGCAAGTATCGTCCAACTTATCGGGCCAACCCTCAGCGATGTTCTGCTTAACGGGATCGATACGGTAAGTCATCTCGAAATCGGGAATACGCTTACGAATCTCATTGTAGATGATATCGGGAGTAAAGCTCATAGATGCGATGTTGAAGCTGTTACGGTGACGCAACTTCGCGGGATCAGCCTCCATCAGCTCAACCATAGCACGCAATGCATCGGGCATATACATCATATCCATATATACGTCGCGCACGGGGCAAACGAACTTCTCGCCCTTCACAGCCGAGTAGAAAATCTCAACTGCATAGTCGGTAGTACCACCACCGGGCAAAGTTACGTTAGAGATGATACCGGGGAAACGTACCGAACGAGTATCCACATCGTAACGTGAATAGTAGTAGTTTGACAACAACTCACCAGCCACCTTACATACGCCATACATTGTGTCGGGCTGCATCACTGTATCCTGAGGAGTATTCTGACGAGGGAAATCACCACCGAAAGCACCGATTGAGCTGGGAGTGAACACCGCGCACTTATACTCGCGAGCGATCTCCAAAGAGTTGTTCAACGCACCCATGTTGATATTCCAAGCCAACTGGGGGTTCTTCTCGCCTGTTGCTGAAAGCAGAGCCACGAGGTTGAAGATTGCGTCAACACCATTCTTGTGAACAGTGTATGCAAAAGAGCTCTGATCCAAAGCATCGAGCTTAACGAAAGGGCCATCAGCGGCCAACTTCTCATTCTCTCTCAAATCGGCAGCAATAACGTTTGAGCCACCATAAATACCACGCAGGTAAGTTACCAACTCCGAGCCAATCTGGCCACCTGCACCTACAATAAGAATCTTTTTCATAGCTTTTGTTTACAAATTGACGGCAAAATTACTATTTTTTCTTAAAAACCATCACTCTCACGACTTTTTTTGCTAAATATTTTCTCAAGCGTCAAATATTCCCACTTTTTTCGTATCTTGCGCTTAATTTAATTTGCACTTTCAAAGTTAATAATATTTAATTGAAAAAAACAATGAAATACGCAATTATTTCTACCGAAAAGGGTGATATGAAGGTCGAACTCTACGAGAAGGAGACTCCCATCACCGTCGAAAACTTCATCAAGCTGGTCGAGAGCCGCTTCTACGATGGCCTTACGTTCCACCGCGTGATTCCCGATTTTGTTATTCAGGGCGGCTGCCCTATCGGCAACGGCGCAGGCGGCCCGGGCTGGACAATTAAGTGCGAGACCTCGGCCGAGCGTCAGTACCACGACCGTGGCGTACTATCTATGGCCCACCGCGGTAAGGATACGGGCGGCTCGCAGTTCTTTATCTGCCACAACCGCCAGAACACCCAGCACTTGGATGGCGTTCACACCTGCTTCGGCAAAGTCATCGAGGGCATCGACGTCGTTGACGACATCCGCCCAGGCGACCTGATCTTCTCAATTACGATTGTCGAGGAGTAAGGCTCATTTCCCGCCTCATCTACAACAATCGGGGTTGCCATTTTTTAGCAACCCCGATTTTACGTTTTATCAAATAGGTATTTTATTACATCGCCTTCTCTTGAATTGCATAAGCATACCTTTTCCAACCATCTGCGGCCTTATAGGCATCGCCTGAACCAATCGGAACAAATATTTTAAGTCCAGTTAAGGCGTCGTGAAATATATATAAACCTACAGAAGGGGGCGTAATAGGTTTACAATATACACTTGTAAGACTACGGCAATCAAAAAAAGCTCCCTTCCCGATTGCAGTAATATTATTAGGAATAGTAATATTTGTAAGGCTAGTGCATTGATATAATGCATAATCTCCAATCTTAGTTACGCTATCGGGAATAGTAATATTTGTAAGGCTGCTGCATTCGCGGAATGCCGAATCTCCAATCACAGTCACGCTATTGGGAATAGTAACACTTGTAAGGCTGCTGCAATTATAGAATGCATTATTTCCAATTTTAGCTACATCGCCATCAAAAGTAATTATACCATTACCATTCTCGTATGTATTAGAGACTATATTCACCCCAAAGGCAGCGGTTGCATATGGTGTTATACTATTGCCATCTATTGACGTATACCAAATTTCATTATTTGAGATTCTGTCTAGATTATCTGCCACTATCGCACTTGCGTAGTTATTCCACCAATCGGCCATCCGATATGCGTCTATAGATTCTGCTGGGACATATATTCGGCGCCCCTGTGCATTACCAACAAAAGCTGACCAAGTCCCTGGATGATCTTTGCTCTCTATAGCTACAGGAGGAGTTATAGCTTTGCAAAATACTTGACACAAATATGAACAACCGGAAAAAGCAAGTCCTCCAATTTCTGTGACAGAGTTAGGAATAGTAATATTGGTAAGTTTTTCACACAAAGCAAAAGCGTATTCACCGATTTTAGCTACATTTTTGGGAATTGAAATTTTTGGCAACGCTAAACATTTATAAAATGCGCCGTAATTAATTTCTTTTACGGATTCAGGTATAGTAATTTCCGTAAGATTATATCCAGCACAAAAAGCACTTTCTCCAATTGTAATGACATTATTAGGAATATTGTACTCTCTTGTTTTGTTACCTACGGCATAAGCAATCAGAACATTATCAACAATTAGCGCCTTATTATCGAATGTTGCAAACTTACCATAAAAAGCA
>JAGBIR010000167.1 GCA_017934845.1 Alistipes sp.
CGGCAACATCAAATTCTTTGTTGGTGGCGGTGCTTTGCTTGACTCTGAGTTGCAGCGTTTCTTCTATGCTGTAGGTATGCCTATGTTGCAGGGTTATGGTCTGTCGGAGGCTACACCAATCATCTCGGCAAACTCATTGGGCAAGAAGCTTCACCGCTTTGGCTCGTCGGGTAAGGTTATCCAGCCTTTGGAGATTAAGATTCTGGACGACGAGGGCCGCGAGATGCCTACAGGCGTAAAGGGCGAAATCGTCATCAAGGGCGAGAATGTCATGGCGGGCTATTGGAAGAATCCTTCAGCTACGGCCGAAACGGTTAAGGACGGCTGGCTCTATACGGGCGATATGGGTTATATGGGCGCAGATGGATTCCTCTATGTCTTGGGCCGCTTCAAGAGCCTTTTGATTGCTGCCGATGGCGAGAAATACAGCCCCGAGGGAATGGAGGAGGCTATCGTTGATAAGTCGCCGCTGATTGACCAGATTATTATCCACAACAACCAGAGCCCCTTCACTTCGGCTATCGTTGTGCCTAACCGCGATGCTATCCGCAAGATGGTGACCGATGCCGAGGAAGAGGCGCAGTTGAAGGCTGCCGCTACGGCTTTGATGGGCGAGATTGATAAGTATCGTAAGGGTGGCCAGTATGCCGACGAGTTCCCCGATCGCTGGTTGCCGGGCGCAATTGCTATCGTCGATGAGGCATTCACCGAGCAGAATGGCTTGGTAAACAGTACGATGAAGGTTGTGCGTGCCAAAGTTGAGGAGCATTTTGCCGACCGCATCGAGGATCTTTACACAGGTGAGGGTAAACACCCGACAAGTGCAAAGAACTTGGCTTCGATTAAGAAGTTGGCGAAATAAATTCTGCATTAAATAAATAGTTTGGGGTGCTCCGCAAAAGAGCACCCCAAAATGTTTTATACGGATACTATCTTTTGGTTTTTGGTGTTGCACAAACCTCCTCTAATGTAATTGGAAATCCATATTCTATTTTATGCAGAGTGACGGTTTCCACCCACTCATTGTCTTTTAGTTCATACCATTTTCCTTCGGTAAGTTTTCCACTTCGCTTTGAGAATGTACCTTCCAAGCGTACACGGTTAATGGCAAAATCCGGATTCTGGGCAGTTATAAGTATGTTGTCACTATTGGGCACATCGTAAATCTTTATGTACTCTTTATCTTTTGCCGATTTGATTTGTTCTAAATCTAAGAGAGATAAAAATTTATTTATTATGATGCGACATTGCATCCGATCTGTTTTTGTTGTGCCTTCCCATTCGTGATAAAATGAGCCATCGTAGAGCTGCGTAACGCCACTCTCCCATTCTATACGCATTGCCTCAGAAGTTTCATCCATTGCAATTGTCAGAACGCCTTTTGTCGGTTTACCATCGGGAGTAATGAGATAGTAATCGTTGTAATCCTCGGGGGCAGGTTTTACTCTGGCCGTGAAAGTCACTCTGAAAGAGTTGGATTTTTGTAAATCTTCGATAGCAGAAAAAACTATATCTTCAGGTGTCTTGGCTTCGATTTTATTAGTCGGAATGATTAAATACACGCCTATTATTATAGCTGCTGCCATACCTGTCAAGCGTATAGTGTTTAGCCAAATCGAGCTTTTGGGTTTGCGTAGCTTAATCTCTTCGGCCGAGGGTGCGAATCGTGGAGTTAATATCTGCTCAACACGACGGTCTAACTCCTGAAAATTGTTATTTTGCTCATTTGTTTTCATTGTGATTACATTTTTTTTGGATTAAATAAGTTCTTGTTTTTGAAGCTCTTTACGCAGATGCTCAATGCCATAACGATATCGTGATTTTACCGTTGGCAAAGGTATATCCATCATCTCGGCTACCTCCGCAAAGGTATAACCTCCGTGCAGATGCAGTCGAATAACTTCGCTCTGCTCGTCAGGAATGGTTTCCAGCAGTTTTGCTAACAGGGCTTGCTCCTGCTCGAAATTCGAGGGTTCAAGCTCCTCGACTTGCAGCTTTTGTAGAGAGATCACATCTACGAATTCTACTCTTTTACGCTCGCGTAATAACTGCGTACAACTATTCGACAGAGCTCGATAGAGATAATACCGCATATTTCTCACCTCGCTCAAATTTTGCCTATGGAGTTTGAGGTATAGCTCTTGAATCATATCTTGGGCCGCCTCCCTTTCGCCTAAACGGTAACAGGCATACCGATAGAGCGATGGCAGCTCTGCCGTTATTATCGCTTCGGCTTGTTCGAACGACCCCTCTTTGACAGGTTCTTTATGGTTCATACAGTTTGAATTAAAATTTTGCTTTCTGTTTATAAAACGCGTTTCAAATATAAGACGCAAAAGATTAAGAAAGGATTTAATATGACCAATGAGAATCTCAAATAAATCGTCATTCCGCATCATACGCACGATATCGGCATGCTGGTACTTTTGACTTACCCTGCGTGTGATGAATGGAATCTACCTTTGTTTTGTCCTCACTGCCAAGTCCGTATTTGTGAGGTGGCAAATGTTTTGCCCAATTGTGGCATGACATTATATGAGTAAAGGGTGACGGCTCACACCGACACCCTTTGCTGCAAATCATTAGCAGAACACTTACTCGCAATACTCTTTCACCAAGGCCTCAATCTCCTCGGTTGAGGGGCCTATGGCGATAATCTTCTTTGTCGCGGGGTCGATGATGAATATTCCGCCGGCGGCGTTGCCGATATTGTATTTGATCCATAGATTCAGGCGGTCGTTGAGCTCTACCAATACGGGCCAAGTGTAGCCATCCTGCTCAACAGCCTTTTTAAGTGCGTTGGTGTTCTTGCTTTCGCGGGCGATGCTTACAACGCACATTCCCTTATCCTTGTACTTCTCGTAAATGGGGATGTTTTTCATCGCGGCTCTGCGGCATGGTCCGCACCACGATGCCCACATATCGAGAATGACGATGCGGCTGCCCTCTGTCATCTCCGAGAAGCGGAACATCCGTCCTTGCATATCGGGAGCCTCGAAGTCGATATACTCCGAACCGACCTTAATCTTCTCTGACTCCAGTTTCTCGGCCAGCTCCCGACCTTTGTTATTAGTCGCAAATTTATCGGCATAAAGCTCGGCTGCCTGCATAATCTCGTTGTATAATCCATATTGGTCGCCATATCGCAAAGAGTAGTATAGTTGATATACGAAGTTGATATATACGAGCGAGGGTGCAGCTACGGCCTCTTCCAAAATGGTGCGTGCCATTTCGGTGTCGGCTTTAAGTTGTTGCGATGCCACAGCCCAATACTCTTTGCAATATTTTACAGAGTCGGGAAGGTTGCGAAGCTCTGCATATAAAGCAAGTGCTTTATCGCGGTCCGATTCCGCCTCGGCACGCGCGAGTATATCGTTGGCCACATCGCTGAAATAGAATCCCTGCTCTTCGAGTTCCTCCAATTGCTTGTCGTATGGGGCAGCCACCGCTTGTGCACGCTGCTTAAGGGCCTTTATGGCGTGATTTATCTCGCCCGAAACCACGCTGTTACTCATCTCCTCGAAGTCGCAGACAATATCTACCTCCTTCTCGGCTACGATAAATTCGCAATTCATCATAGAGCCTTTTATGTGCTGATCCCAAGCTACAAGTTCATAGAAATCATCTCCTTCAGTTGGAATCGCTATTTCGAATTTGCCGTCGATAAGAGGAATTACCGTTCCGAAAGATTCTATGCTGAGAGCCGTCTGGAACAAATCTTCACGAATTAAAACTACAGCCTTTGTCTTGTCGCTGACGACCTCGCCTTTGATGCGTCGTGGGCGTGTTATTTCGGGTTGTTGCAGACTTAGGCCGCGGATGTTAAGTGACTCGCTACCATCCAAAACCATATCGACAGCCTTGTCTTCTTTTGCTACAGGCTCGAAACGCAGCGTGAAGAGCAGTACGCCCGAAGCATCAATGGTGTATTTCTTGTTTAGTTCAATGCCCTCTATGCCGAGTAGTTGGTAACGATTGCCCGTAGTGCGACCTGCGAGGTAATACTCACCTTTGTCGCCCTGCAACCTAAACCAATATTCCTCGAATGTATAAGCTCCGGCGTGGATAATTGTTGCGCTGTCGGTCAATTCGATTTTGTGAACACGGAAAGAGTCGTAGCTCTCCATTGCGGGATACTCGATTGTGTGCGTTTTGCCACACGACGCAAGATAGAGTGCCACCAAAAGAAGTGTTAGAAGTTTTTTCATCGTTTTTTGAGTTTTAATTTTTGCAAATGTAGCGATAAATTTATCTATTTTGCAACTGTTTTGTGGATAATTTTCGGGGGGGGTAATTCATTGATTATCAATTAAATGTATTTTGTATTACTCTGGATGTATTTATCTTTTTGTATATAATACGCACAACTTGCGATTTTGTAACATCGAAATATGATTTTTCTATTATTAGACGCGAAACAACGAAAAAGGTTACAACGGAGGTCTGATTCTGTCGTGATGAAGGTTGTTTGAATCTGCTTTTTGGCTGACGCTTGTGACTTTTTGGACTTGCGAAATAGGAATGTTTTTCTTAAATTTGCACATCATTTCGCGGTAGTAGCTCAGTTGGTAGAGCATTGGCTTCCCAAGCCAAGGGTCACGGGTTCGAGTCCCGCTTACCGCTCATGATATTGGGAAGAATAAGCGGCATTTTGCCGCTTTTCTGCTTTTTTAGATTGGGCTTGAAAATAAATTTTAGCCCAATCGCAAAAAGCATAGCCAAGGCTTAATTCTTCCCTATATCCTGAACGGTAGCAAAGATATATAGCGGGTTGCGGGGATAAAATGTATTTGATTTTCAGCGGAATCCCCGCTACGGCTTCGCCGTTCGAGTCCCATAATTGTGTGCTGAACAGTCTGGGTTACCCGTGACCCTTCCAAGCCCTTCCTTCATTAGCACAAATCTTTGTGTAACATCAGAATAATATTAAGTACATAAAATCTGGTATGAAATGTGCTGGCGGATGAGGGAGAAATATTGACAGCTATGACAATGAAAAGTTTTTTTGTGGGCCTGACGGCTCTGTGTGGCGGTGTGATGCCGTCGTTTGCGTGTACGGGAATCGCGTTGAAGGCAAAAGATGGCAGCTATGTGCAGGCGCGGACTATCGAGGCCGCTCAGATGGCATTGGAGAGTAATTATGTGGTTATTCCGCGTGGCCACTCCATAACGTCGTTTACTCCTTCGGGGCGCAACGGGGTGACCTTTACGGCGCGTTATGGCGTAGTGGGACTGTCGGTTGTGCGCGAGGAGTTTATTGCCGAGGGAATCAATGAGCAGGGGCTCTCGGCGGGTCTGTTTTTCTTCCCTCACTACGGAAGTTACGAGAAGTATGACGCAAAATACAATGCGCAGACGCTGGGCGATTTACAGGTTGTGGCGTGGATATTGGCGTCGTTTGCGACTATCGACGAGATGAAGTCAGCTCTGGAGACGGTGCGCATAGTTGGGTTGGATAGTTCGGCTGTGGTACATTGGCGTATAGGAGAGCGTTCGGGGCGGCAAGTGGTGATGGAAATTGTAGATGGTAAGCCCCATATCTACGAGAATAAGGTTGGTGTAATCACCAATGCGCCGGGTTTTGAGTGGCACTTGACAAATCTGAACAACTATGTAAATCTCTATCCCGGCAGTGCGCCCGACCAGCGATTGTCTGGCGAGGAGCTGCGCCCCATAGGTGGTAACTCCGGTTTCTTGGGCCTGCCCGGTGATGCTACGCCGCCGTCACGATTCGTGCGGGCTGCGTTCTATGTGGCAACCTCACCGCAGCGCGCTACGGGTTTTGATACTATTTTGCAGAGTTTCCATCTGCTAAATAACTTCGATGTGCCAATCGGCATAGAGCATCCGATGGGC
>JAGBIR010000168.1 GCA_017934845.1 Alistipes sp.
CGCTGATATTGAATAATTGAAAAAAAAACAGTAATTTTGCGTATCAAAAAAAAGATGTGAATTAGATATTAAGTATAATTAAAACTTATAACAGTATGACTAACGATTTGGAGTTGACAGTTTTATCAAAAGCTCAAAAGTGGATTGACGGCGATTATGATGCTGCTACTAAGGAGCAGGTTAAGTTGCTGATGGACAATGATATGAAGGAGCTTACAGAGAGCTTTTATAAGGACTTGGAGTTCGGTACGGGCGGTCTGCGCGGTATTATGGGCGTGGGTACAAACCGTATGAATGTTTATACCGTAGGTGCTGCCACTCAGGGACTTGCAAATTACTTGAAGAAGAACTTCGCAGGCGAGAAGGTGCGTGTAGCCGTAGCACACGATAGCCGTAATAATTCTCGTATGTTTGCTGAGCGTGTTGCCGATATCTTTGCGTCGAACGATTTCGAGGTATATCTCTTCGATGCTTTGCGCCCCACTCCCGAGCTTAGCTTCGCAATTCGCGAACTTAAATTGCACTCTGGTGTGGTTATTACCGCATCGCACAACCCCAAGGAGTATAACGGCTATAAGGCTTATTGGACCGATGGCTCGCAGGTTACCTCTCCGCAAGATGTTAACATTATCGACGAGGTTGCAAAGATTACCGAGAATTCACAGGTGTTGACAGGTAAAAATCCCGAGAACATCACAATCCTCGGCGAGGAGTTCGATAAGATTTATTTGGATCGTATCAAGGCTGATATTCAGCTCTCACCCGAGTGCGTTGCCAAGTATCACGATATGAAGATTGTCTATACGCCGTTGCATGGTGCCGGTATGCGTTTGGTTCCCGCGTCGCTCAAGAACTTTGGTTTTACCAATGTAATAATGGTTCCCGAGCAGGCGGTTATTGATGGTAACTTCCCTACTGTAGAGTCACCTAACCCCGAGGAGCGTAAGACTATGGCTATGGCTATCGAGTTGGGCCGTAAGGAGGGTGCTGATTTGGTTTTGGCGACCGATCCCGACTCTGACCGCTTGGGTGTTGCGTTGCGTAACGGTAAGGGCGAGTATGTGCTCTTGAATGGTAACCAGACTTTGGCTCTGTTGATGAGCTACCAGCTTACTCGCTGGGCTGAGCGTGGCGATTTGGATGGCAATCAGTATGTTGTAAAGACAATCGTTACTTCAATGATGCCTAACGCTGTAGCCGAGCATTTTGGTGTTAAGTGCTACGACTGCCTCACAGGCTTTAAGTATATTGCAAAGATTATCCGCGCGAATGAGGGTAAGGCGAAGTATATCGGCGGTGGCGAGGAGAGCTTCGGCTACTTGGCTGGTGACTATGTTCGCGATAAGGATGCTGTTTCGGCTTGTGCTTTGGCTGCCGAGGCTGCTGCTTGGGCAAAGGATACTATGGGTCTTACGCTTTACGAGTGGTTGCAGGAGTTGTATGTTAAGTATGGCTTCTACCGCGAGTCTTTGGTGTCGGTTGTTCGTAAGGGCAAGGAGGGAGCCGAGGAGATTCAGCGTATGATGGTTGACTTTAGAGAGAATCCTCCCAAGGAGTTGGCCGGCTCGGAGGTTTTGACTATCCGCGACTATAAGTCATTGCAGGAGTTGAACGTTCGTAATGGCGTTCGTACCCCTATCGAGCAGGATTCAAGTAATGTTCTGCAGTGGATTACAGCCGATGGTACAATCGTGTCGGTTCGTCCTTCAGGTACCGAGCCTAAGATTAAGTTCTACTTTGGTGTTAAGGAGCCTTTGGCGTCAGTCGAGGAGTACGATGCTGTAGAGGCGCAGTTGGATGCCAAAATCGAGCAGATTAAGAAGGATCTTAATTTGATTTAATATACTCTTTTATATTGGTTTCAGGCCATCTCCTTTTACGGGGGATGGCTTTTTTATTGCGGCTATACCATATCTTAATATATACTTGTATATATTAAAAATATTTTTTTTGAAAATAACTAAATCATTAGTTGTAAAACTAATATATTAGTTGTATCTTTGCAGTAAGAAAATGAACTAAACTATTATTTGATTATCGTAATTTTTTATTAATTGAAAACCGAATATTTTGAATATGACACAGCTAATAAAAGAGCGACAGCAGGAGCTAAAGCGTGCTGAATTGGAGATAATGCAAATTTTGTGGCAACTTGAGGCTGGCTTTGTAAATGACATATTGGAGTCGATGCCCCACCCTAAGCCTGCTTATAATACGGTTTCTACAATTGTCCGTATATTGGAGAAAAAGGGCTTTGTTGGTCATCGCTCGTTTGGTAAAAGTCACGAATACTACCCGCTTATCGACCGCGATACCTATACCGGCGGTTTTATGTCGTCGGTTTTGAATAACTTTTTTGGTGGCTCGGCAAGTCGTATGGTGTCGTTTTTATCGCACAATAACTCTATTTCAGTCGAGGAGGCCGACGAGATACTACAAATGCTTAAAGATCAAAAATAATGTATGCTGTGCAATATGTTTTAGAGAGTGTTATTTGTTGCGCTCTTTTTGTGGTGCTGTATAAACTCCTTTTGGAGGGGCGAGTGTCGCATCGTGTTGCGCGAATATATTTGGTAACGACAGCTATTTTGGGCGTTATAATCCCAATTATGGAGCTGCCGATCTATCCTGCCAACACACTCTATGTGGAGTTTCCTATAATTGCAAACAATGTAGGAGTATCGCAGCATCAGGTTGTCGATGACTCAGTGCAGAATACTACCGATTGGGGTAGGATGATGGGCGTTGTGGCTCTGGCGATATATCTTATTGTGGTGATTTTCAACCTCGTTTGTTTTGCTTGGCGACTGTATCGAATTTTCCACTTGCGCCGAAAGGCTCGCCTTACGTTCCATGAAGCATACACTTTGGCCGAGAGTGAGCAGGTGCGTGAACCTTTCTCGTTTTGGCGAACAATATTTCTTGGTTTTACGATTCAAGACATTGAGCGAGAGCAGATTATTGCCCACGAGGCGAGTCATATTCGTCATCGCCATACTATCGAACGCCTCGTTGTAGAGCTGCTGAGGTGTGTGGCTTGGTTTAATCCATTTGTATGGATTGTGGGAGGTTTGCTTATCCAAGTGCAGGAGTGGGAGGCCGATTATGATGTTTTGTGCGAAGGTTACGATGTTCAAGAATATAGAAAAATCATTTTCCGTCAACTCTTCGGTTATAATCCGGATATAACTTGCGGGTTGAGAAGTCAAATCACTAAAAAACGTTTTCTTATGATGACAGAATTTAAGAAAGGAAAGTACTCTTTCTTGCGCCTTGGTATGGCGTTTCCGATGGTTGCGGCTATGATTTTAGCTTTTGGTGCAGTGCGCGCCGAGGCCGAGATTGTTGAGTCGGTTCAAAGTGAAAGTAATATGACCGACGAAAACAGGGTCGAAGTCTATATTTCGGCAGATGGTAAGCTGCAGTTTAATGGCAAGGAGCTGAAGAAAGATGAGTTGCTGGCAGAGTTACAGCAAGCGCGAGAAAAGATGGGTGCTGCAGCTATACTCTTCATTAAGGCCGATGCCGATGTTCCGATGGGTATGATTAATGAAATTAAGGAGCTGGCGCGCGAGGCAAATATGTTGAGGATTCAGTACGATGTGCCGAAAGATGCCTTGAATGGCTTATTGCCTGCCCCTGCAAACTCTGACGCAGAGGTTGTATCGGTTACCGATTATGTTATGTCGAGTCGTAATTTGCTTACACTCTTTGTAAATGCCAATGGCAAAGTGCTTACAATGC
>JAGBIR010000169.1 GCA_017934845.1 Alistipes sp.
CCGATTTCACAAAACGCACAATTTTAGGCCTCCAGCTCGCACAGTTCATATATAAGAATAAGAGTCAAATACTTGATGTGAACTTAATGAGAAATGATGTAAAAATGTGGGTATGGGGCAGTCGGAGATTTACCTCAGCAAAAATTGTCGGACATTATCGGAGTCAAAGCCTGCAGTGGATTGCGCCGGCTGAGAGCCAGCGTCTTTTCGATTTGATTGTATGTGTCTCTGAATTTTCTCGAAGTCGTTTTCTTACACCGGGAGAGTTTTGCAAGACCGGAGTGCTGTATGATGCTGTAAATATAGAGGAAATGCAATCTTCGCTTTCCAAAGAAGAGGCAAAAAGAGTATTGGGTATTGACACATCTTGGAAAATAATATCTTCTGTAGGACAACTGTCGATTCACAAGGGGCATGATACGGCAATCAGAGCGTTTGCCAAATTAAGAGACAGATATCCCGATTACAAGTTGCTTATAGCCGGCGGTGGCAGCGAAAGTCTTGTAAAATATTATCAGGACATCATAAAGGAAGAACAGTTGGAAGACCGCGTGATATTTCCGGGCAAACAATTGGGTAACATCCAAACGGTATATCGTGCAAGCGATTTAACTCTCTCTCTTACAAAAGTTGGTGAAGGCTTCGGTTTGGTACCTTATGAGTCAACATTATTAGGCACCCCTTTCATAGCCCCATCATTTGGAGCCGTTGTAGAGTTTGTTAAAGATGGAGAAAGTGGGATGCTTGTAGACACTAATATTCTTGATGATGTCGTCAACAAGATTGACTGGGCGTTGACGCATCCTTCAGAAACAAATAGAATGATAGACAAACTAAAAAGAATCATATATGAGAAATTGACGCCTCAATGCCTCGCCAATAATCTCAACATTATATATTCTGAACTCCTTAAAATAAACTGATATTTTGAACATTAAAACTTTTATCCGCTCACTGTTTATATTGAGACGTCGGCATCGCGCATATCGGGGCAAGCCCATTATGACAAACAACTCAACTTTGATTTTGGCGCCGCATCCGGACGATGAAGTATTTGGGTGTGGAGGACTGATTGCGAGGTTGGTAGCCGAGGGACGTGCGCCGTATGTTGTCGTGATGACGGGCGGTGGAGGGTCGCACCGGAGTTGCTGCGATGTAGCTGAGAAGGAAATTGCGACCGCACGGCGCAGATTGACGCGTAAGGCGATGGCCGAGCTTGGTCTCCGGCCCGAGAATATCTATGAGCTGGATTACCCCGATGGCGACATTGGAGGTGAGCATCCCAAGCAGGAGGAGCGCCTGCGCAAGATTATTGACAAAATCAAACCCGACACGATTCTCGTGCCGCACCATGGGGAGGGCTGGCCCGATCACCTGGCCGCGAGGGGATTGGGCGTAAAGCTGGCTCCGAAAGATGCTGTGGTTTACGAGTATAGCGTATGGATGTGGTATTACCGCCAGCGCTCGTTGGATTGGGCAAGCGCATCATACCTGCGTATGACACCACAGGAACACTCCCAAAAATTGGCAGCCATACAGGCCTATACATCGGCATGCGCGCCTTGCGGCAAGCCTTGGGTGGGAGTGTTGCCAAAACTTTTCGTAAAAGCCAATTCGGCAGATGTTGAACTTTTTTTCAGACTGAAATGACAAGTGCTATAATTCTCGGAGATTCAACACATAACACGCTAAGCCTGGTTCGCAGCCTTGGACAAGCTCGCGTACCGTTTATATTATTGCTTAATGGCGAACACGACACGTGCAATGTAACACGCAGCAAATATATGCGACACGGCCAACTTATCCACATCAGCCATACAGACGAAGCGTTGCCAATCCTGCGGTCTTTGACATTAACCGATACAGCGAAGATCATCTGTACGTACGACGAAGCCGCAGAGTTAATTGACAGATATGAGGAAGAGTTATCATCAAAGTTCATTACGCCATGCCGAG
>JAGBIR010000170.1 GCA_017934845.1 Alistipes sp.
ATGATTCGCAAGCACGTCAAGGTTGAGCCTTCACGCTGGTACTATCACTGCGATAAGATCGGTATGATCGTATGGCAGGATATGACGAGCGGAGGTAACTCACCTCGCTGGGAGATGCACAACTACTTCACTGGCGTTGAGGCTGTTCGTACACCCGAGTCAGAGGCTAACTTCCGTCAGGAGTGGAAGGAGATTATGGACTTCCTCTACTCTCATCCTTCAATCGGCGTATGGGTACCCTTCAACGAGGCGTGGGGACAGTTCAAGACCGGCGAGATTGCCGACTGGACAAAGAACTACGACCCTTCACGTTTGGTTAACCCTGCCAGCGGTGGTAACCACTACACCGTAGGCGATATCCTCGATACTCACCACTACCCCTATCCAAAACTTACGCTTCTCGACTCACGTCGCGCTACGGTTTTGGGCGAGTATGGAGGTATTGGTTTCGTTGTTAAGGATCACCTTTGGGTTCCCGATCGCAACTGGGGTTACATCCGTTTGAACTCTACAAAGGAGGTTACCGACCAGTATGAGGATTATGCAAATAAGCTCATGGTATTGATTAAGGCAGCATTTGCCGGCGCGGTATATACACAGACTACCGACGTTGAGATTGAGGTCAACGGCCTTATGACCTACGACCGCAAAGTCGTTAAGGTCGAGGAGGATCGTATCCGCAAGATAAACTCTGCTATCAGCCACTCTCTCGACGAGTAGCAGGCTTAAAAGAGCAATGGGAGGCTGCCTGACTATGTTCGGTGCAGTCTCCTATTTTATTAAATAAATACAATGCAAATGGAGTATCACATCCAGCTTATCGAGCAATTTGATGCTCGACTCATTTGCCCTATCAACCAACTTTTAGGGCAACTAACATCGCGACAAATAGAGTTCTCGGCCGACGATTTACAACGCCTGATCGAGAGTGATTCAAGCCATCTGTTTATACTTTCGGCGGGCGATACGATTGCAGGTATGCTCACTCTGGGAGTATATCTTTCGCCAACGGGCCGCAAAGTGTGGATTGAAGATGTTGTTGTTGACAGCCACTTCCGAGGTCAAGGTTTGGGGCATAGGCTTGTTGGCTATGCCGTCGAGTACGCGCGGCGATTTTCACCCTGCAAAATTGCTCTCACATCGAATCCCTTGCGCATCGAGGCCAATAAACTCTACCGCTCGGAGGGCTTCGAGCAGCGCTGTACAAATGTCTATAAAATGGACATTTAGTACAAAAATCCACCATTCTGTATAAAATTTATTTCAAAAAGATGGTTTTTACGAAATAATTTCATAAATTTATACACTGAAAAAATAGTTTCAAAAACCTTAAAACTAAACGATATGGGAAAATTTGTTATTACAAAACGTGCTAATGGTGAGTTCCAGTTCAAGCTTAAGGCAGGTAATGGTCAGACAATCCTCGCAAGTGAGGGCTACACTACAATGGCAGCTTGCAAGAATGGTATTGAGTCGGTAAAGAAGAATTCACAGGTAGATGCTCGTTTCGAGCGCAAGGAGGCAAAGAATGGCGCGCCATACTTCAACCTCAAGGCTACAAATGGTCAGGTTATAGGTACCAGCGAGATGTACTCAAGCACAGCAGCTTGCGAGAATGGCATCGAGTCGGTAAAGAAGAATGCTCCCGAGGCCGAAGTAGTTGAGCAGCTCGACTAAAGGCTAATAATCGAAGGTAATGGAGAGGCTGTCCAACAAGTTGTGTTGCGACAGCTTCTTTTATTTTTTCTGATGCTCTAATCTTGCTATTTATTTCCATAGTCGCGATATTTGCACTATGATACGACCTAAAAAGAATATTGAACAGCATCCTCTGAAGCCCTTCCTGCCTGAAGGAGCAAAAATACTTATGCTCGGCAGTTTTCCACCGAGCCGCGAGCGGTGGTCGATGGAGTTTTTCTATCCCAACCGTCAAAACGATATGTGGCGCATTATGGGATTGATATTTTATGGTGACAAGGATCACTTCTACATTGCCGAGCAGAATAGATTCGACAAAGGCAGCATAGAGTCATTCTGCCGTGATAAAGGCATAGCTCTTTACGACACGGCACGCGAGGTACGCCGCCTGAAGGATAATGCCTCCGACAAATTCTTGGAGGTGGTGACGCCAACCGACATTTCAGCACTACTCAAGCGCATACCCCACTGCCACGTCATAATCACAACGGGCCAAAAGGCAACCGACACACTTGTCGCAAGATTGGGTTGCGACCAACCCGCCATAGGTAGTTTCACGCAGGTAGTATATGAGGGCAGGGAACTACATTTTTGGCGTATGCCCTCCACCTCGCGTGCCTACCCTCTTGCCCTTGAACGCAAGGCTGAATACTACCGCAAACTCTTCATCGAAGAGGGCATAATACCATAAGACAAATTCTCAAGCTAACTTATACTATGAAACATCTATTTTGGGGTCTATCAGCCATCCTTCTAATTCTCACTTCGGGATGTAGCACTTCGTATGACGATTCGGCCGTTTGGGATGAAATCACATCGATAAACAAACGATTAGAGCATCTCGAAGAGCAGTGTAACCAAATGAATACAAACATTTTGGCTCTACACAACATAGTATCGGCTCTACAAGAGAACGACTCGATAACCGGCATTGCTCCAATCGTTATCGACAACAAAACCATCGGCTACACCATCTCGCTGGCAAAAGGTGGCACGATAACCATCCTCAATGGCGAGGATGGCAAGGATGGTCACACACCCGCAATTGGCATTAAGAAGGGGAGCGACGGCATATATTATTGGACTATCGATGGCGAGTGGATGCACGATGAAAATGGCAATAAAATAGCCGCCAACACAACTAACGACTCGGCAACGGATGGCATAACGCCCAAACTTAAAATCGAGGATGATTGGTGGTGGGTATCCTACGATAATGGCGCGACTTGGGAGCGTCTGGGACAAGCCTATTGCGACCAAGAGTACAACAGCATATTTTCGTCGATTACGGAAGATGACACAAACATTTACTTCCATCTGACCGACGGCACAACCATCACCATTCCGCGCTACGTGGCACTCTCGATAGAGCTTGATATGGCCGATATTGAGAGCTTTCAGCCCGACACCCAATACGACATAAGATATTGTGTAAAAGGCACAAACGAGCGTGTAGAGATTGAGGTTATGGCCTCGGCCGACATTGTAGCCAAAGTCGTTACCGAGGACTACACCCAGCTACAAGGCTTAATACATATCGAAACGGGAAGCAGCATAACAGAATATAGCAAAGTGATAATATTGGTCGGTTGCGGACAGAGTGTGATAATGAAGAGCATTTCGTTAGAAGATGGGCAGCTGCAGATTGTTAATGGAAAGACAAAACATGTATCGCGAAGTGGCGGCCTAATCGACCTAAAATTTACGACAAATCGGGAGTGTAAAGTTCTAATCCCCGATACAGCTACAAGCTGGATATCGATAGCCGAGCCGACAAAGGCTGCATACACAAAATCCATAACACTACGAATTGCCGAAAATAAAGCCTCAACGCGCAGCGCAACCATAGCCGTAGAGTCAATCGACGGAAGAGATCGAATCGAGTACACCATCATACAAGAGAGTGCCAACATAAATGAGCCATCGGCAAATGAACTTTGGTACACAACTTCCGACGCCCGAATCATAACGCCCTACAACACAGAGGCTTTCGGCACTAATATAACATCAAACATATATGACGCAAGACATGGTGTAACGCAGTTTGACGACGTGCTTACCAAAATTGCCGAGCAGGCATTTATGAACGAGTCGCGACTTAAAACCGTAACTTTGTCACAGGGAGTACTTACAATCGGAGATTCTGCATTTCGTCGATGCACCGCTCTCACAGAATTTACTCTATCATCGACAATAAAGAACATTGGCGCAAATGCTTTTCTGCGGTGCGAAGCTCTATCGAACATAACACTGCCCGAAGCATTGGCCACGATTGGCGATAATGCATTCGCTTATTGCACATCGCTCGTCGAGCTCACCATACCCGCCAATTTGCATACAATTGGGTACGGAGCATTCGCAAACTGCAAGAGCCTGAAAAAGATTGTCGTTCGCTCTACAACACCACCCGACGCGGCTGCCAACATATTCCAAAACATCAGCTCCGATGCAATAATTTACGTTCCATCGCAATCCGTTGACACCTACAAAACGGCTAACGGCTGGAGTACCTATGCGCAAATGATTGTCGGAGAGGAGTTTTAACACGATAGCCGTAGGCTATAGAGCTCGCAAAATAATCGAAGCAAAAAGATATAGAAACAAAAATATTTATTACTTTTGCAATTACGTATTATGTGTAATTGCTTTATTTTGTAATTAGCCGACTGATTATCAGTCAATTACCCCAATAACAAAAGTTGCAAAACAAAATTTTTAATAAATACAACGAAAATGAAACGACTTTTTTCACTCTTTGCGATTGTCACTATGCTTTTTGTGACATCGTGTCAGTACGACGACTCGGCATTGACCGACCGCGTGGACAACTTGGAGAACAGAGTTGAAGTATTGGAGACTTTGTGCGCTCAGCTCAATACCAACATCTCGTCGCTCCAGACTATCGTATCTGCTTTGCAGTCAAAGAATTTCATCACCAGCGTAGAGCCTATTCTCAAGGATGGCAAGACTACCGGCTGGAAGATCAGCTTCACAAACGGCGATCCCATCACAATCTACAATGGCGTTGATGGCGTTGATGGTAAGACTCCCGTCATTGGCGTTAAGAAGGCTTCGGATGATGTCTATTACTGGACTATCGATGGCGAGTGGCTATATGATACCGATGGCAACAAGGTTCAGGCGCAGGCTACCAATGGTGTGGATGGCGCGGATGGCGTAACCCCTAAATTCCAGATTAACAACAAGGGCTACTGGGAGGTATCATACGACAACGGATCAACATGGACCGAGATTGGTAAGGCTACCGGTGCAGATGGTACATCAAGCGACGCTATTTTCTCAGGTGTAGATGAGGATGACGAGTATGTCTATTTCACACTTGCCGACGGCAGCATCATCACCGTTCCCAAGAAGAGTTCACTCTCAATCACTTTCGACGAGGAGGATTTGGCCGAAGTTGCACTTAACAAAGAGAATCTGATTGGCTATACGGCAACTAGTATTACCAAGAGTATCGATATTGCAATATCGACGTCAAATGATCTTAAAGCAAGAGTAATAGCAGACGACGATACTAACCTTACTGGTCATATTAAGGTGGTGACAGGATCTTCACTTGACGAATATAGCTACGTTAATGTAACTATTTCAAATGGAGAAAAGATAGTTATCAAAACTCTCTATTTCGAAACTCAACAAGGTGGTAGCGGTTCTGACATTACCGTTATCGAAGGATCTACAAAGTCAGTACCAGCAGAGGGTGGCTTTGTTACACTTAAATACCTCTCAAACACAGAATGTGAGGTCGTTATCCCCGATGCAGCTAAAAGCTGGATCAGCGTTGTAGATACCCGCGCTTTGCAGGAGCATAGCATCACTCTCGACATTAAGGCTAATACAGGTGCTGGTCGTAGCGCTATAGTAACAGTGCAGTCACTCGACGGCAAAGAGTCTGTAAAATACACCATCACACAGCCTGGTGCCGGTAGCAGCGAGCCCATTACCGGAGAACCCGCTCCCAATGAGATTTGGTATACTTCTAAGAATGATCAAGTTGTAGAACTTCATGCTGATGCAGGAAGTTTTGGTCCAACTAATCCTACAATAGTTTCTAACATATATAAAGACGGGAAAGGCGTGATAACTTTCGACAAAACTATAACAAAAATTGCAAATAACGCATTCCGCAGTAGAGAAACTATTACAAGCATTATAATCCCTAGCACTATTACTGAAATCGGAGATAATGCATTTAATTATTGTAGAGGTATAACATCATTTACAATACCCAACAATGTCACTAAGATTGGAACATCTGCATTCTATACATGTAGTTCATTAAAAAGTATCGTAATTCCGAATAGCGTGATAGAGGTTGGAAAACATGCATTCCAAAATTGTAATATGATGAGAAGTGCCCATGTGCCCGGAAGCCTCTCGGAAATTAGCGATAACATGTTTTTTGCTTGTACATACCTTTCTAGTATTACAATAGAGGAAGGCATCAGTCGAATTGGTAAATCTGCTTTTGACGGATGCGCTAACCTTTCAAGTATCACAATACCTAACACTGTAAGTGAAATTGCAGAAAATTGTTTTGTTAACGCAGGAGTAAAATCTATTACCATACCAAACAAGGTAACGAGAATTAATTCACTTACATTTTCAAGTTGTCGTAAGTTGGAATCGGTAACTTTGGGAAAAGATATCACATATATTGGAAAAGGTGCTTTTGCCGGATGTACAAAATTAACCACGATTAATATTCCTGATGGTATTAATGTTATTAACGACGATACATTTAATGGATGCTCAAGTTTGGCATCAATTAATATACCAGCTAATGTCACCAATATTGGCAATAGTGCCTTTGAAGGATGTAACAGTTTAGAAAATTTAGTTCTTCCCAATAAGGTTACAGCAATTGGTATATATGCTTTTAGTGGATGCAATAAGATTAAAACGGTAAATATACCTCAAAGTGTTACTCATATTGACACCGGCGCATTTAAAGGATGTACAAACTTGGAAAGTTTTACCGGTCAATTTGTCATAGAAGATAATCGTACTGTCATGATTAATCGTACTATTGTTGCGTTTGCACCTGCTGGAGTAACAGAGTATACCGTACCATCAATAATCGTATCTATTGGAGGTTATGCCTTTTACAATTGCGATGAATTAACTTCTGTAACCATTCACAATGGAGTTAAATACATTTACGAACAAAGCTTTGCTAATTGTGACAATTTGAAGGAGATCTATTGCCTATCAACTACGCCGCCGACTGCTGGTGAGAGTATTTTTGATGGCATTAGCCCTGAGGCGATTATTCACGTTCCTGCGAAGTGTGGTGATGCTTATAAAACAGCATGGAGTTCTTATGCTGATATGATTCAGGAGGAGCCGAGTGATGAGCCGGAGGTGATTGTCGAGAATAATAAGATTTTCTATACAACAACCGATGGAAATGTTGTTGAGTTTAATGAGGGAGATTTCGGTGTTAATGAAGTATCAAACTCATATACAGAGGGTAAGGGTGTAATTGAGTTTGATGGTGATGTGACTATCATTCCTAAAAATACATTTGCTGAGTGTGCTAACTTGGCTACTATTACCTTGCCTAATACTGTTACAAGCATTGAGAAATCGGCGTTCTCAGGATGCTCTAATTTAACAAGCATCACATTGAGTAACACCCTTGAATCTATTGGTGAGCGTTGTTTTAGTGGATGCAGCAGCTTGACGACTATCAATATTCCTGAGAGTGTTGAGACTATTGGTCAATTTGTTTGTGAAGGATGTCCTTCTCTTTCTTCGTTTACAGGTAAGTTCGCATCAGCAGACGGAGCATGTCTTGTTATAGATGGAAAGTTAATTGCATATGCTACTGATTACAATGCTATTTACACTATTCCTAGCAGCGTTTCAACTATCGGAAAGAATGTGTTTAAGGATAACTCTGTACTTACATCTATCACAATACCCGAATCTGTAGAAACAATTGAGTCAATGGCATTCCTTGGTTGCTCTAACTTAAGTTCTATTATTTGTCAAAATGCAACAAAGGCCCCCAAGGGTGCAGATGGAATGTTTGATGATATCGCGGATGATGCCAAAATTTATGTCCCAGCTACAGCGGTAAATATGTACAAAGAGGCTTGGCAGTCATATGTAGAAACAGATAATATCGTAGCACAAGAATAACCCTAAATTTTGCGTTGAGGAGTTGCGGCGAGAGGATTTGCTGATAAGGAATCAAACGCAGAAGATATCGCATAAGGCAGAGTCCGGCATCGAGAGGTGTCGGACTCTGTTGCTTTATGGCAATAGGTTGAGTGCTGTTGAATTTTGTTTGTATAATAGTAAACGGCTTATTGATTACCGCAAGCCACTTAACCCCCATATTTAGGCATTTCGCCCGCAAATGAGAATCACTTACGAGAATATTTCTTACTTTTGTATAAGAACTATCGACTAACGATGATGAAACGATTTTTTATACTATTTATACTGATTCTCGCATCGCTTTCTGCATCGGCACAGGGGCGCAACACCATTTCCGGCACACTCGTTACGGAGGATAAGCAGGAGGGTAAGATAGGCGTCGTAGGTGCTACAATCGAGCTGATGCCATTGGCCGACACCCTAAAAAAACAATACACCGTAACAGCTGTACGCGGTGCTTGGCAGTTCAAGGTATCGAAGGCAGGCACATATCGCCTTACGGCCGAATATATGGGTTACAAGAGCACCTCGCGTGAAGTGACGCTTGAGAAGGGCAAAGACTTGGAGGTCAAGGAGTGGCTCATAGAGGAGGACTCAAAGCTTATCGAGACCATAAGTGTCGAGACTCAAGCCGTGCGCACCACAATAAATGGCGACACGGTGGTTTACAACGCATCGGCATATAAAGTTCTACCCGATGCCGATGCCGAAAAGCTATTGGCAAAGATGCCGGGCCTGAAGGTTAGCAATGGCTCGATAGAGGTGCAGGGCGAGACCGTACAGAAGGTCTTGGTCGATGGTCGCGAGTTTTTCGGCAATGATGTCTCTACGGCCATAAAGACAATGCCGGCCGAGGCTATCAAGTCGGTGGAGGTATTCAACAAGTTGAGCGACGAAGCGGAGTTTACGGGTATTGACGACGGTAAGAGCTACAAGGCCATCAACCTCGTGACGCACAACAAGATGAAGACTGCCGTATTTGGCAAGATGAATGGTATGTACGCCTTCGAGCCACGCAGCGAACGTAAGTGGCAGCACTATGGCGATGTGGATGCCAATCTTAACTTTTTCCGCGAGAAGTCGCGTACGACATTGCGTCTCGAGGCCAACAATATGAATGGCAATGCGCAGTCGAAACGCGGTTTTGGCGCGCTGAACTACATAAATGCGTGGGGCAAAAACGACAAAGTCCGTTTGGAGGGTAGCTATACGTTTGGAGCCAACGATTTCAACAACACAAGCTGGTCCGACCGCGAATATTTCCTTACCGAGGAGCAGCTTTCGTCGCCTTCGAACGAGATTTACAAGCGTTCAATTGCTGATAGTCAGAGCGGCAACACTACCTTTGAGCACAATTTCAACACCCGTCTTGAGTGGCGCATAAACCCCAAACACCGATTAATGCTTCGCGTTAATCTGGGTTATAACGATGGCTCGTCCGACAGCGATTCGCATACGAAGTATTTTCCAATAAGTGGTGCGGATAGCATTATGCTCAAGAATTGGACAAATGGCACGAACGATAACTTCAGCCTATCGCTCAATGGAAACTACTTTATGCGCTTGGGCGAGAAGCAGGGACGTGCTCTGCACTTCAACTTCAATGGCAACTACTCGAGTTCGAATGCCGACAGCGAGAGCTACTCCGAGAAGTCAATCAAGGAGTCTATTCAGCAACGCTCGGGCAGCAACAACTATTCGTTCAACCTATTTGGTGGCGCGACATACTCCGAACCATTGAGCAAGAACACGCACCTAACCTTCGGATACAATGCAAGTTACAGCCATTCGAATGCCGACCGACTGACGCATCTCTACGATTTTGAGACGGGTGAGTATATGGTGCAGATAAGCCCCGAGTACTCAAACCGCAACAACACAAACTATCTGACGCAGCGCATCGGCCCCGGAATACGTTATGGCAAGGAGGGAAACCACTTCTCAGCACAGATTGAGTATCAGCACGTAACGATGAACAGCGACAGAGAGTACCCCGCCGTTTACGTTTTGCCGACAAAACACTTCGGCAACATAACCTACTCGGCAAACGCCCGCATAAAGTTCAATGCCAAGAACAACATGTTTGTTCGATTGAACTCTCACACCTCCAATCCCTCGGTAACGCAGTTACAGGATGTGGTTGACATCTCGAACGTAAACTATATTACGGCAGGAAATCCCAATCTGCGTCCCTCGTACACCCATCGACTGAACCTTAGTTACAACCATGCGGGCATCGAGAAGGGTACGTCGTTCTCGGTACATTTTGGTGGTTCGAAAGATCAGCGACAGATTGTCGATTCGGTGGTTATGAACTCGCCCGGCTTTGAGGTTTACTCGCCCGACGGAGAGCTGCTCACCACACTATCGCCTACGGGCCGATACTCGAAACCTGTAAATATGTCGGGTAATTGGGCCTTTAACGGAGGTGTGTCGTATGGTATGCCGTTGAAGTTTATCAAATCGAACCTTAACTTCGATCTACACGGCTCGTTCCGCCAGTCGCCATCGATATTAAACGGAGTGGTTAACCGCTCGAAACATCGTTCGGTAGGTAGTGCTATTATTTTGGGTAGCAACTTCAGCCAATATGTTGATATGATGGTCGCCTACAACATAAACTACAACAACGTGGTGAACACCATGTCGGCAAGCGGCAATAACGAGTATTTGCAGCACAACGTCTTTGCCAACCTGCGTGTTGTATCAAACGTCGGTCTTACCTTTACGCTGGACGGCTACTACAACCAATATATAGGTTTGAACGATATGAGCAGCCAGCTCAACCGCTCGGAGTTGGTATGCAACCTTGGCGTTGGATATAAGATATTGAAGAAGTTAGGCGAGATTCAACTTACGGCAAACGATATTTTCAACGGCAACACAGGCTTTTCGCGAACGTGGAACTCGCTATATATGATGAACTCTACGCGTAGCGTAATTGGTCGATACTTCGGTGTGAAATTTACCTACAATCTGCGTCGCTATGGCCAGACTCGCAGCGGTAAGGTCATCGACGAGAATGGCGCAGGCGGTGGTCGTCGTCGATTCCGCGGAGAAATCCCCGGAGGATTCCCGCCGGGAGGTGGATTTGGTGGCGGAGGTCACGGTGGCGGCTTCGGTGGCGGTCACGGTGGCGGAGCTATCGTTATAGCATATTAAAGTAAAGGACGAGCTTTCAGGCTCGTCCTTTATGTTTTTATATCTCGTGCGAAAGTGAAGGCGGCACAGCCCCACTCATATCCACATCGCCCCACCTCTGGGCAATCATATCGAGCGTCGAGTATAGCTCATCAATATCATTCGAGGTTACAAGCGTCAATCGTGTTGACTTGAAATCGGGCAACCCCTTGAAATAGTTCGACAAGTGGCGACGCATCTCTAAAATGCCGACTCTCTCGCCCTTAATCTCCAACGACTTTGCCAGATGCTCCTTTGCAATAGCCACTCGCTCCACAACCGAGGGTTGCGGCATAACCTCGCCCGTAGCCATAAAGTGCTTCACCTCGCGGAAAATCCACGGACGGCCATAGGTCGCACGGCCAATCATCACTCCATCAACGCCATAGGTGTCGAACATCTGCTTCGCCTTCGGGCCTGAATCCACATCACCATTACCGATAATTGGAATCTCAATCGAGGGATGGTGCTTCACCTCGCCAATCAGAGTCCAATCGGCCTCACCACGATACATCTGCGAGCGTGTGCGGCCGTGAATCGTAAGGGCCTTAATACCCACATCCTGCAAACGGAGTGCAATATCCAGAATATTCTTATTATCCTCGTCCCAGCCGAGGCGCGTCTTAACCGTTACGGGAGTTTCGACCGCTTCGACAATCTGACGCGTCATCTCGACCATAAGTGGCACATCGCGCATCATACCCGAGCCCGCTCCGCGTCCGGCAATCTTCTTAACGGGGCAGCCAAAGTTGATATCGATAAAGTCGGGGTGTGCCGTCTCGGCTATACGCGCAGCCTCAACCATCGGCTCGATAAGGTGGCCATAAATCTGAATGCCTACGGGACGCTCCGCCTCGTCGATATTGAGCTTTGCGCGCGACTTCCACGCATCGCGAATCAATCCATCAGAAGAGATAAACTCCGTAGTTACCACATCGGCACCCATACGTTTACACATATAGCGAAACGAAGGGTCGGTGACATCCTCCATAGGAGCCAAAAACAGAGGCTGCGAGCCCAAATCTATATCTCCGATTTTCATTCTCTGAACTATAAATAAAAAGGGCATCAACCTCTGAAAAGAAGATACCCTATCTATAACTTTACAATCGATTATTACAACTCGCTCTCCTTCAATCGCTCGGCATTCTCCGCAACGATGAGTTGATCGATGAC
>JAGBIR010000171.1 GCA_017934845.1 Alistipes sp.
GAGCAGATTTGCTTTACAATCAGCTTCCCCGACCGCAAGCAGAAGAGTGCAGAGTTCCCGCTCGAGTTGCGTATTCCCGCGTGGAGCAATGGCTATTCACTCGTTGTAAAAGGCAAGGATATGGCGGGCGAAGAGGTTATTACAGACGCTCAGGCAGTTCGTGAGGGTACAATCAAGATTAACCGCACTTGGAAAGATGGCGATAAAATCACTTTACAGCTTAATGCCGAGGTGACATCTTCACGTTGGTGGGACGATGCAGCCGTTATCGAGCGCGGTCCGCTGGTATATGCTTTGCGTATGGAGGAGAATTGGCACAAGCACGTTTGCGAGGGTGACGACATTGCCCGCTACGGCACTCACTACTATGAGGTTACATCGCCAACGAAGTGGAATCTTGCACTTATTGCCGACAACCTCAAGCAGGAGAATATCGCCTCGTCGTTTGTTGTCGAGAAGGGCGAGTGCAGTGTAACTCCCTGGTCGTTGGAGAGCGCGCCCATTGCCATCAAGGCCAAGGCCTATACCCTACCCGACTGGGTTATGGAGCGTAATTCGGCCGGTAGTTTCAACTTCCTCAACCAGATGAAGGATACCGAGGAGACAGCCGAGCAGGTGGAGATTACGCTGATTCCTTACGGTTGTACCACATTGCGAATTACCGAATTCCCCGTAAGATAATCATCGCGAAAATAGGTATTTTTACTAACACCTACCCCATCCAATTAAAGTAACTTTGCACGCAAAGCAAGGTTACTTTTTTTTTATGGCCAAATATTTCGATATGCTGCTGGAGGATGTCCGCTTGAAAGAGGGACTCAAGGCTTGTATGAACTGCGGAGTCTGCACCGCCGTTTGCCCCGCTGCAGCATTCTATAACTACGATCCGCGTCAGATGATAAGCATCGTGCAGACACGCGACGACGAAGCTATTGAAGCACTGCTTAAGAGCGACACAATATGGTATTGCGGCGAGTGTATGTCGTGCCGTCCGCGCTGCCCGCGAGGTAATACCCCGGGTTATGTGATTCAAGCCCTCAGGACACTGTCGCAGAAGTTGGGATTCTTCGTCGAGAGCGAAAAAGGCCGCCAGCAATTTGCAATCAAGCGCACGATTGGCGACAATATCCTGCGTACGGGTTACTGCCTGACGCCGCGCGCCATTCGCCCCGAGATGCACCCCGAGCAGGGAGTCATCTGGAAATGGATTGTCGAGAACGACAACGAGATTTTCGGCCAATTCTCTGACTGCTACGGCAAGGAGGGTGCAGGTGCATTGCGAAAAGTGAGCGACTCTACACTCGAGGAGATTCACAAGATTTTCGACATCACGGGAGGTACCGAGTTTTTCGAGACAATCGAACGTCACTCCGAGCGCAAGGCACGCGAGATGGGTTACAACGGAGCCGACGAGGAGTATTTCCACGATGTATATACACAAAATTCAAACGAGCACTATTAATATGAGGAGATCAAGCTGGAGCGATTATCAAAAAGCTGTTGCCGACGACCACTACTACTATGCTCGTTCGTGCATACGCCAGAACTTCTTTCCCGGAAGCGAGAAGGCATTTCTGAATATATTGTCGAAAGATTTGGGCCGCGACATATTCGACGATCCATTGCATACATCCTGCACCGGTATCGGTTACCACTCCGACATCGTGCCGCTGGAGACCATTATGACCGTCGTAGCACGCCAATTCGCGCTGATGACCGAGGCCGGATATGAGAATTTCACCTCGTCGTGCATCACATCGTTCGGCATCTACACCGAGCTATTGAACACATGGGAGGAGTTCCCCGAGCTGGAGGAGCGCACGCGCGAGAACCTCTACAAAGCAACGGGCCGCGAGTTCAGCAAGCCAAAAAATCTGGCGCACACCTCAGATGTGATGTTCCACCACCACGAGGAGATTGCCCAGAAGGCAAAACGCCGCCTTATAAACATACATACGGGTGAGCCTCTGCGCGTTGTCGAGCATATTGGTTGTCACTACGCCAAGATATTCCCCAAGTCGGGTATTGGCGGCTCGGAGTTCCCCTATGTGCTGGCGGGTATGGTTGAGTCGTGGGGAGGTCAGGTTGTTGACTACCCCGAACGACGTCACTGCTGCGGCTTCGGCTTCCGTAACTATATCGTGCAGGCCAACCGCGGTTACTCGATAGCCAACTCACACAAGAAATTGGAGAGTATGGCTCCATTCCGTCCCGATTTTATCGTCACGAACTGCCCCGGCTGTTCGATGTTCCTCGACAAGTGGCAATACACCATAGCCGAGATGGAGGGTACGACTTACGGCCAAAACGGGCAAGGTATTCCTGTGCTGACCTACGAGGAGATGGCTGGTTTGGTATTGGGCTACGATCCGTGGGAGCTGGGTATGCAGATGCATCAGGTGGATGTAGAGCCGTTACTTGGTAAGATGGGCGTTGAGTATGAGCCATCGGCAAAATATTTGGGCCGCAACGGCAAGTATATCGGCCGTCCCGAACGTGCCATAGTAAACAGCCGCGCCCAAGATACACTTTACAAGATTAAACAATAGGAGAGAAGATGAAACACGTAA
>JAGBIR010000172.1 GCA_017934845.1 Alistipes sp.
ACATTGGGGCTGAGCTTAATAAACACAGGCTTCGTGGTTACGGCCTTTACCGCGCGTGTAACCTCGGCCGCCATCTCGGGTTGAGTACCGAAGCTCATACCGCCATTATGCACGTTGGGACACGACACGTTAACCTCCAAAATCTCGACCTGCTCCTGCTTATCCATCTTCTCGCAGCACTCGGCATACTCGTCGATTGAGAAGCCGCTGATATTGGCCACGATAGGCTTACGGAATATCTTTCTTAGTTCGGGTAACTCGCGCTCGATAACCGCATCGACACCCGGGTTTTGCAAGCCCACCGAGTTAATCATTCCCGAGCGGCACTCGGCAATACGGGGAGTAGGATTACCAAAGCGAGCCTCACGCGTTGTACCCTTAACCGATATGGAGCCGAGGATGTTAATGTCGTAAAACTCATTATGTTCGCGGCCGAAACCAAACGTTCCACTTGCCGGAATGATAGGGTTGTCCAGCTTCACGCCACACAACTCAACTGACAAATCAAAATTCTTCTCCATACCCTTACCAGATAATCTCTTCACGTTTCATCACCGGGCCATCCTTGCAGATACGCTTATTGCCCGTCAAAGTCTTGCACGAGCAGCCCATACAAGCACCAAAGCCGCAGCCCATACGCTCCTCGAACGAGAGCTCGCCGCTCACATCGCAGCAGCCGCACAGAGCCTTCAGCATAGGCAGCGGGCCACACGAGTAGAAGAAGTCGAAGTCGATAGCCTTCTCGCGGATAGCATCAGTAACAAAGCCCTTTACGCCCTCCGAGCCATCGGCTGTCGAGACATAGACCTCCACGCCCAACGCCTCAAACTCCTTGGCGTAGAAAACTTCCGACGCTGAATTGAAGCCCAGCACGACGCTCACCTTGCGGCCACGCTTTAGTAGCTCCTTTGCCAAGCGATAGAGTGGGGGAACACCCACGCCACCGCCCACAAGCAGCGGACGAGAGCACTCGACATCGGCATCAAAGCCGTTACCAAGCCCCGTAAGCAGGTCCAATTGCCTGCCCGCCTCCATCTGGCTCATACGCTTCGTACCCTGACCCACGACCTTATAAATAATGGTTATGGTCTGCT
Source organism: Alistipes sp. (assembly GCA_017934845.1). Taxonomy (GTDB): domain Bacteria; phylum Bacteroidota; class Bacteroidia; order Bacteroidales; family Rikenellaceae; genus Alistipes. The sequence goes on from JAGBIR010000172.1 coordinate 1,095, forward strand.
CGTCCCAGTCGCAAATCGAGATGGGACGACGCAGATACAAACCTTCAATCTCGATGTTGACAAACTGACCCGGGCGAGTAATCCACTGGGTATCACCTTCCAACACCATACGCCACACATCGCGCGTAAGAGCCTTATTGTCAACAACTTTATATATGCCTTTTTTGTACATATTACTTGGCATCAATGGTTGATACTCCGAGTGTAATCTCCTCCAGCACATCCAACAGAACGCTAACGGTCTCCAACGCGGTAAACAGCGTCACGTTGTTCTCGGCCGCAGCACGACGGATGTCATAACCATCGCGGCGTGTGCTATGCTGATTGACGTCGATAGTGTTTATAACGTAAGTGACGTGGCCCTTGCGCAACTCGTCGTAAATCTCGGTGCTACCCTCGCTGAGCTTAAGCAGGTGGCGAGTACGGATGCCATTCTTACGCAGGTAGTCGCACGTTCCCTTCGTAGCCTCGATGTTGAATCCCAAGTCGTAGAAACGCTTGATGAGCGGCAGCGCACGCGCCTTATCCACATCGGCCAGCGTAACGAAGATAGTACCGTAGTTAGCCACAGCAACGCCCGACGAACGCAACGACTTATAGAGCGCACGATTCAAGCTCTTATCATAGCCGATAGCCTCACCCGTTGACTTCATCTCGGGCGAGAGGTAAGAGTCCAAACCGCGAATCTTTGCAAACGAGAAGGCTGGCGACTTAACAAACCAGCGTGTAGCCTCCTTGCCATACAACTCCGTAATTCCCTGCTCCTTGAGCGAGTGGCCGAGGATTACCATTGTGGCAATCTTCGCCATAGGCACGCCAGTTGACTTCGACAAGAACGGCACGGTACGCGACGAACGGGGATTTACCTCGATAACGTAAACCTTCTCGCTCTCATCGACAATGAACTGGATGTTGAACAAGCCGACGATACCGATAGCCAATCCCAACTGCTTTGTATAGTCGAGGATTGTATCCTTCACCTGCTGGCTCACGCTGAATGTAGGATATACGCTTATTGAGTCACCCGAGTGGATACCCGTATGCTCAACGTGCTCCATAATGCCGGGGATAAAGACATCCTTGCCGTCGCAAATAGCATCGACCTCCAACTCCTTACCCTGAATATACTTATCGACCAACACAGGCGACTTCTCGTTAATCTCAACAGCCGAACGCAGGTAGTGGCGCAGAGTCTCCTCGTTACCCACAATCTGCATAGCACGACCACCCAACACGAAGCTCGGACGTACCAACACGGGGTAGCCAATGTTAGCTGCCGCCTCGACACCAGCCTCAATATCGGTTACGGCCTTTGCCTTGGGCTGCGGGATACCTACCTCGTTCATAATACGCTCGAAGCACTTACGATCCTCGGCGTTGTTGATTGCATCGATACCCGTACCAATAATCTTCACACCAAGCTCTGCCAAAGGCTCTGCCAAGTTGATTGCAGTCTGACCACCCAACGACACCACAATACCATCGGGCTGCTCCAGCTCAACCACATTCATCACATCCTCTACGGTCAGCGGCTCGAAATAGAGCTTGTCGCTGATTGTGTAGTCGGTAGATACGGTCTCGGGGTTATTATTTATGATGATAGCCTCGTAGCCAGCCTCCTTGATGGTCCAAATTGCGTGAACGGTCGAGTAGTCGAACTCCACACCCTGACCAATACGGATAGGGCCAGAGCCAAGCACCAGAATCTTCTTTCTGTTGCTGCGCACCGACTCATTCTCGCGCTCGTAAGTCGAGTAGAAGTAGAGTACATAGGTGTCAATCTCACCCGCACACGAGTCGATAATCTTATAAACGGGGAATACCTGCTCCTTCTTTCTCAAGAGGAACATCTCCGCCTCGCTCATACCCCAGAGCTTGCCGATGTACTTATCGCTGAAGCCCATCTTCTTTGCCTCCTTCAGCACCGCGATGTCG
>JAGBIR010000173.1 GCA_017934845.1 Alistipes sp.
ACCGAACAGAGCCGCAATAGTTGATGCGTCGTCGGGTGCAATATCCGTAATATATTTAAGGTCGGTACGCTCGGTCATGGCTGCCTCCAAACCTGTCTCGTCGATAACCTCCTTGCGGGCGGTATTTACCAACGTAGCACCCTTGGGCATCGACATTAAAAGTTTATAACCGATAGATTTCTTGGTCTGTGGCGTAGCGGGAATATGCAGCGATAGATAGTCTGCCGTAGCATACAACTCCTCGACACTCTCAACAGGCTTAACGCCATCGTTCTCAAACAACGCTGCATCGGTCACAAAGGGGTCATAAGCAATAACATTCATACCCAAAGCCTTTGCCTTGCGTGCCACCAGACGACCTACATTACCATAGGCGTGGATACCTACCGTCTTACCCTGAATTTCAGAGCCGGTACCGGGCGTATAACGATTACGCGCCATATAAATCATCATGCCGATAGCCAACTCGGCAACAGCATTTGAGTTCTGACCCGGGGTGTTCATCACAACTACCCCCTGTGCCTTGGCAGCCGCCAAATCAACGTTATCATAACCCGCACCTGCACGAACAACGATCTTCAAATTAGGAGCTGCGGCCAATACATCGGCTGTAACCTTATCACTGCGGACAATCAATCCATCAATATCGCCAACAACAGCTATCAACTCCTCGGGTTTCTCATATCGCTCTAACATGGCGACCTCATAACCTGCAGCTGCAAATATCTCCTTTATGCCGTCCACCGCCTTCTTGGCAAACGGCTTTTGTGTTGCAATAAGAATCTTCATACTCTGCAAAATAAACAATTACTTATGCATCTGCTCAAACTCCTGCATACATGCTACCAAAGCCTCGACAGACTCCTTAGGACAAGCATTGTAGCATGAAGCGCGGAAACCTCCAACCAAACGGTGGCCCTTGATGCCGACCATACCCTTCGACTTTGCAAACTCCATAAATGCAGGAGCCAGATCCTCATTGCCCTCGGTCATTACGAAGCAGATATTCATCAACGAGCGATCCTCCTTCTCAACCGTACCACGGAACAGTGAATTGCGGTCAATCTCGGCATAAAGCATCTCGGCCTTCTCGACATTGCGGCGATAGATCTCCTCCAAGCCACCCTCGGCCTTCATCCACTTCAACGTTTCACGCAAAACGTAGATAGGGAATACGGGAGGCGTGTTGAACATTGAGTTGTTCTCAACATGCGTATTTACGTTTACCATCGTCGGCAGCTCGCGTACGACCTTCTGCAACATATCGTCGCGGATAATGACGAATGTAACGCCAGCGGGAGCCAAGTTCTTCTGTGCTCCACCATAAATCAAAGCATACTTCGATACATCGACCGGACGTGACAAAATATCAGAACTCATATCGGCAATAAGAGGCACGGGAGAGTCGATGTCGGTCTTATACTCCGAGCCATAGATTGTATTATTTGCACAAATATAGAGGTAATCCAAATCTTCGGGGATAGCAAAGCCCTTGGGGATATAGGTAAAGTTCTTATCATCCGACGAAGCCAACACCTCGACCTGACCATACAACTTTGCCTCCTTGATGGCTTTCTTTGTCCACACACCTGTATTAACATAACCTGCCTTGGTCTTGAGGAAGTTGGCGGGGATATGGAAGAATTGTGTGCTGGCACCTCCACCGACGAAGTATATCTGATAATTGTCGGGGATGTTCAAAAGTTCTCTGAACAAGTTCTTCGCATCGGCGACAACAGCCTCGAACTCGGGTGTACGATGGGAGATCGAAAGCAGCGACAAACCTGTTCCGTCAAAGTCAATAATAGCTTTTGCGGCAGCTTCGAGCACAACATCCGGCAAGATAGAGGGTCCGGCATTAAAATTATACTTCTTCATAGTTTTATATGGTTAAATGTTCATTACTGATGCATCTTTCGGGCATCTTATTCTTTATACAAAGTAAACTTAAAAATATGACAATTCAAAATATTTTTTCATATTTTATTATCTCTTATGTTTGTTTTTTAAGCAAAAACACTCAAAAGTGTTAGTTATTTAGAATTTTTAATAACAAACTGATACAATATTCCAGCCAAAACCGAAAACTTTGAATACAAAAGGGCAAATTCAGTTTTATCGCAAGTAGTTATATAAAGAATAAAAAATCACCGTTCAGATTCCTCATATCACCCTATACAAAACAATCACAGCAGTCACAACACATCAAATTGTTGCAACTGCTGTAATTGTAAAAAAGACTAAATCGAAGGCTTTACTCGGCGCACTTCGTAATCTTAATCAGTGCCGACGAACGGGGCTTATCGAGACGAATTGTATAACCCGATGCAAGCAACTCCTCGCCCTTAACACTAACAATCTCCTTGGTATCGAAATTATCGAACTGATAAGTCGCCGCAGGTTCAATACCACCAAGTTTTACGGTAAGCTGCTCGGTCGGACACTCATCGCGGCGGAATGCCATGATAAAGCCTTCTCCAAGTTCCGGTTTATAGAGCTGATATGCACACCACACATCCTTCTCCAATGCAAAAGGAGTCAAGGGATAGTAGTCGCCATTGAAATACTCCTTAACCTCGGAGTGTTGGTGCATCATCTCGCGGAACCAATTCCACGGATAGTCGGTAGGTGGCTCGAGATACTCTCCTCGCTCGCCACGCGGCAGGAAGTTGAAGTTCAAACCGGCATTCATATTACTACGGAAGCTATATACATCGTAGGGCTTTATGGCCGTTCCTGTATTGCTATACGGAATCCAATTCATAATACCAAAAGCGTGTAGCTGGCAACCAATCGGATCGGCCCACGCGTGACAAGTGTAGTCGGTACGATGCAGAGCAACCGAGCGACGCAACATCTCCAACTCTATGCGGTGACCACCTCCTGCGCAATTGTCGATCATAAGGTGGGGGAATCGAGCCAAAAGATCGTCTAACAGGCGATAGAAGTTGGTAATGTATTGAATCTCGGTCATGCCTTGACGATCCTCCTCATCGTTGGCAGTCCAATACTTCAAGCCTCCAGTATTATTGTCATTTCGTACAATATCGATGCCTGTTTCGGTAATATGTTTCGACACAAACTCCAACAACCACTCGTAGGCATCCTCGTTCGACAAATCGACCATATAAGACTCCACGCGCGGATATTTTCCGACCTTCGGGCGAGGTGCGTTATCGGGCAGGTGCATCATCCATTCGGGGTGTTGCTCCGCAACGGGAGTGCCCGCCACAGCGCGTTCCAACTCAAACCACAACAAGAACTTAAGCCCAGCCTCATGAGCCGCATCACTCACAGGTCGCAAACCATCGGGATGGACAACCGTATTGACATTCCAGTTACCCACTACGCCATACCAATCCTCATCGGCCGCATCCTGATGACCGAGTGTAGGGTGAGGTCCTCCAAACCATCCTGCATCAATCCAGTAGTTATCGTAGCAGACATCCAACTCCTTGATTTTTGCAATATTCTGCAAGTGACGCTCGGTGGTCGTACCTCCCCACGAAGGGAATGAAATAGGCACTTCAAGCTCCTTGCCCG
>JAGBIR010000174.1 GCA_017934845.1 Alistipes sp.
CCGAATAGACGAAGGCGCAGCGCGAATGTTGATTCCTTACGATGCGCATCTTCGAATCGACATAGTTCTGGAAGCAGTAGTCGTAACGATCCATATGGTCGGGCGTGATATTCATCAACACCGCCACGTCGGCCCTGAAATCGTACATTCCATCCAACTGAAACGAGCTGAGTTCCAGCACATACCAATCGAAAGAGGCGGTTGCTACCTGATAGGCGAAGCTCTCGCCGATATTACCGCCCAGAGCAACGTTCAAGCCCGCATCGCGCATAATCTTATAGATGAGCGATGTAGTTGTAGTCTTGCCGTTAGAACCTGTGATGCAGATTGTGCGTGCCTTGCCCATATATCGCGCGGCAAACTCCATCTCCGAGATAATAGGCACACCCTTCTCACGCAGGGCCTTCACAACGGGAGCCTTCTCGGGTATTCCGGGTGACTTTATAACCTCGTCGGCAGCCAGAATACGCTCCATCGAGTGGCCACCCTGCTCCCACTCGATACCCCACTCGTCGAGAATCTTTGTATATCGCTCGGCAATCTTGCCCGCGTCGCTCAAAAAGGTTTGAAAACCCCTCTTCTTGGCCAGCACCGCCGAGCCGTAGCCGCTGATGCCGCCACCCAATACTACAATCTTTTTCATACGGTTATCGCATCTTGAGTGTTACAAGTGTAAGGGCGCACAACAGAATCGAGATAATGAAGAATCGCATAACGATCTTGGTCTCGAAGAGGCCCTTTTTCTGATAATGGTGATGGAGAGGCGACATAAGCAGAATGCGACGTCCCTCGCCATATTTACGTTTCGTATAGCGGAAATAGCTCACCTGTACCATAACCGACACAGCCTCGGCCAAAAAGACTCCGCACATAAGCGGCAAGAGCAACTCCTTGCGGATGCAGAGTGCAAATACGGCAATAATACCGCCAATTGCCAACGAGCCCGTATCGCCCATAAATATCTGCGCCGGAAAGGAGTTATACCACAAAAAGCCGAGCAACGCTCCGCCCATAGCCGCAGCAAAAACAACCAGCTCCGACGAGTCGGGGATATACATAATATTAAGGTAGTCGGCATAGATAATATGTCCCGACAGGTAGGCCAGCGTTCCCAGCACCATAATTATCGGAACCGACACCGTAGTCAGCAATCCGTCGAGTCCATCCGTAAGGTTTGCTCCGTTGGAGACGGCCGTAACGACAAATATCGCCACCAGAATATATAACAGCCACGTCAAGATGCGGTTGCCACCAACCAACCAGCCATAGTCGAACTCGTTATTCTTTATAAAGGGGATGGTCGTTTTGGTTGTCTTCTCGGGCGTGGGGCTCATCACGGCACGCTGCGTCTGCGTAACGACGGTATTGCCTGCATCATCGACCACTACCGACTCGGTTGGCTCCGATATCTTTTCGCGGATAACGACATCCTGCGATAGGCACATAACCGTACCGACGATAATACCCAAACCAACCTGACCGACAATCTTGAAGCGACCCTTCAGGCCCTCCTTCTTATGGCGGAAGGTCTTGATGTAGTCATCCAGAAAGCCGATTAAGCCCAACCACACGGTCGAGACAATCATCAGCTGCACATATACATTATCCAATCGGCCCACCAACAGGATTGGTACCAGCACCGCCAGCAGGATAATCACGCCACCCATCGTAGGTGTACCCTTTTTCGAGAGCTGGCCCTCGAGACCCAAGTCACGAATCTCCTCGCCAATCTGATGGCGTTGCAACAGACGAATGATGGCGCGTCCGAAGAAGATCGTTATGAGCAGAGCCAGAATAACGGCTACGGCCGAGCGGAACGAGATGTATTGGAACACGCCCGATCCCGGAAGGTCGAATCGCTCATCGAGATATTGAAAAAGTGAATAGAGCATATTGTTTTTTATGTTTTAATTTTCTGTTTTGAAACCAATTCTTAATTTTGAATTTTGAATTCTTAATTTTGAATTTCCCCAAAAGCCTCACGCACCTCCTCCTTATCGTCGAAGTGGTGTTTCTCGCGGCCAATAATCTGGTAATCCTCGTGGCCCTTGCCGGCAATACGGATTATATCGCCCGCCTTGGCAAGCATAACGGCTGTACGGATTGCCTGACGACGGTCGGTGATACGCAACGACTGCGCTCGCGACTCAACGCCCTGCATAATATCGTCGAGAATCTTCTCGGGATCCTCCGTACGGGGATTATCCGACGTAAATATAGCAATATCGGCCTCGCGCGAAGCAATCTTACCCATCTCGGGACGCTTCGTAGCATCGCGGTCGCCACCGCAGCCGCACACCACCAAAAGTCGCTGGCCCTCGACACGTATGTCGTTAATCGTATCGATAACATTCTGCAACGCATCGGGCGTATGGGCATAATCGACAATAGCCGTCACACCACTCTCCGAGCGCACAGGCTCAAAGCGGCCGCTCACCGAGTGCAGCGCGCTCAAATGCTGCAACACCTCCTGCCGATCGGCCCCCAGCAACACTGCCGCGCCATACACCGCCGTAAGGTTATAGGCATTGAATCGGCCGAGGAAGTTAACCCACACATCGCTCTGGTCAACGCGCAGCAACATACCGTCGAACAACATCTCCAGCACCTTGCAACGGAAGTCGGCCATCGAGCGCAACGAGTAGCGGCTCACCTTGGCACGCGTATTCTGCACCATAACATCGCCATTGCGGTCGTCGATATTCACCAGCGCGAAGGCACGTTTGTCGAGCGAGTCGAACAGACCCTTCGTCGCCTTGATATATTCGGCCATAGTGCCGTGATAGTCCAGATGGTCGTGCGTAAGGTTTGTAAATATTGCTCCACGGAACCGTAAGCCGCGAATACGTTGCTGCACTACCGAGTGTGACGACACCTCCATAAAGCAGTAGTCGCAGCCCGCCTCGACCATCTCGTGCAGCATGGCATTCAGGCGTATTGAGTCGGGCGTGGTATGCGTAGAGGCTATCTCGCGCTCGTCGATGCGATAGACTACCGTTGAGATAAGTCCCACACGATAGCCCATACGGCGATACAGGTCGTAGAGCAGTGTAGCAATTGTCGTCTTGCCGTTGGTTCCCGTAACGCCCACGAGTTGCAACTCACGCGACGGATGGCCATAGAATGCCGACGCCATATCGGCCATAGCCTTCGTTGAGTCCTTCACTACAACGTATGTCACGCCCTCGCGGCACTCCTCGGGCAGCTGCTCACAAACCACAGCCGCAGCTCCCGCCTCAACGGCCGATGCAATATAGTTATGGCCATCGACCTGCGTACCCCTCACGGCAAAGAAGCAGTCACCCGCCTCGACGCTGCGCGAGTCGTAGGTCAGGGCGCGAATCTCCACATCGCGCGAGGTTATAAATCGCTCAACCTCGGTAGAGGCCAATAATTCACTCAATCGTCTATTCATAAATCTAACTTTTACTTCAATGTTATGCTTACGCTCTCGCCCTGTCTGATCCTGTGGCCCGCAGGCAGGCTCTGCCTTACAACCGTACCGCTACCCGTAAAACGCACCTTCAGGCCGCGGCTCTCTAACATAAAGAGAGCATCGCGAAGACCCATACCAACGACATTTGGCATAACACCGTCGGTCGGGATGCTCTTTATATCGACATTCTTAAGCGAATCGACCTTCACCACGCCCCAGCCATCACGCTCATCGAACGATACGCGAGGCGAGTAGCTGTCGGCAACTTTACGCACAGCGGCAATATTGCCACCCTTGACCTTGGTCGGATAGTGCTCCACATCGGACTCCGCCAGCTCGCGATGCCACTCGGAGTCGCGATAGTAGATGTTATAGACTATCTCGCGCATAACGGGACCTGCCAGACCAGCTCCATAGAGCGAGCCTCCACGACCTCGGCGCGTAAGCACACCGGTCATAATCGTATATTTAGGCTTCTCGGCAGGGAAGTAAACCACCATAGAGCCATAGTAATAGCCATCACCACGTCTTACGCCCTGAACATACTGCGCCGTACCCGTCTTTGCCGCCACGCGGAACGATGTTGTATCGCGGAAGAACAAAGCTGCCGTACCCGTACGGGCTGTTTCGACCATACATTCGTGGGCTATGTCGAGTGTCCGATCGGAACAAATCTTATCGACCAACACCCTTACGGGGAACTCCTCGGTAGCATCGCCGTCACGTCGAATCTCGCGGATAAGGCGCGGAGCGACCATCTTACCTCGGTTTGCCACAGCGTTATAGAGCGTCAGGGTCTGCACGGGCGAGAGCTCAATCGTGTAGCCATATCCCATATTGGGCAGAACGTGGGTACTCCAATAGGCCTTGCCACCCTTCTTATAGTCGTTAAGGTTTGACTGCAACTCGCCCATTTGCTCAAGGCCCACCGTACGGTCGAGGTGGAGATTCTCGCTCAGGAACTTCACATAGCGTTGCGGGTCGTTTTTATAGTGTTCGTAAACCGCCGTCGAGAAATATACGTTAGACGATTGCGCAAAGGCCTCCTTCAATGCCAGCTCTCCGCCCAAGTCGTGCGAGTCGATAATACTCGGGCCTTTGGGACCAACAGTTTTCGCCCTGCCGTGATTGGTGTCATACTTTTTCGAGGGCGACATTCCGCAATCCTCAACCAAAGCGAGCAGAGCAGCAAGCTTGAATGTCGATCCCGGCTCGTGACGGCGCGTCAAGGCATACTCATCCCGCTCGGCATATACGCCACTACCCGCCGAGGTCTCACCCAGATTGACCATAGCCAGCAAATCACCCGACTCCACATCCATAACCATCACATTACCCCATATGGCATTCTGGCTCTGCAGATGGCGACGCAACGCAGCATCGGCCAAGTTTTGAATATCGACATCGATAGTAGTAATAACGTCCTGTCCATCGACCGCCTCGATATTTTCGTCGCGCTGCACCATACGGGAGAATCCGGGAGCTATGCGCTGGCGCGTCGTGCGGCCATTGTTACCCTCGAGCTGCTCGCGATAGACATACTCTATGCCATACAAACCGCGACGGTTGGTTGCATCCTCCTTGCTTATATTGGTACGCACCTTGCCAAGCGTACGGCGGCCCAGCTCGCCATAGGGATAGACTCGCTGGTCGATAGGTTCGAGGTTATAGGTCATTCCCATACTCATATTCAGGATGGGATATTTTTTTAACGTCTGCCACTGTGTATAATCGACCGGATGGGGCAGAATATCGACAAGCGTATGGTCGCGCACGGTATCGTACAGCGGCACCTGCTTGAACTCCTCGCCAAGAATCATATCCCAGAAGCGGCTGAAAAGCCCCTCGCTACGATAGGCAATCGTATCTTTACGATAGACAATCCTGTAACGACGCTCTCGCTCGGCGTGCATCTTACGACGATACTCGGCAGCCGTACGGTCGCCAAAATATGCCGACAGCAGCTTCGACAACGTATCGACCTGCTCTTTGAAAAGCTCCTTCGAGTCGAAGCCCTCACTCGCCATATCGAAGCCTACGCGGTAGCGCAGGATAGAGGTTGCCAGAGGTGAGCCGTCACGCGCAAGGATAGAGCCGCGACGAGCATAGAGGGTATCGGTTCGGAAGATTCGTTTTTCGAGTTTTTGGGCGTTGTGGTGAATCTCGCCACTGATGGCAAACACCCAGACAAGGCGCGCCACAACGAGCAGAGCAACAAAGAGAAAAAGACCGTGCATCCTTCTCACCTTGCTCGCCATCTCTACGCGAATATCCGAGTCATTCTTTTTTGCCATAGTTTTCTTAAAATCTTTATCGGTCGTTAGCCCCCACAAGAGTTGGCGCACCTCCTATCAGCAACACTCTCTCCAACGCCTCTTACTCCACAACCTCGCTTGTTTTGGTGGGGTCCTGCAACGGTATGCCGCGACGCTCCAGCTCCTGCTTTACGGCAGCGTGGGTCGTACGGCTATAAAACTGCTCCTGATAGCGGATTGAGCGTTCGCGGGCAAGTTTCAACTCGCGCTCCATACGCGAATAACGCATATCGGCATACAGCACCATAAACATCACGGCTATGCTCACAAAGCACATCACCGCAATGGCTGCAAAGTAGCGATAGTTGTCGGCCACGCTCTTATTCACAAGGATATTTCCCGAAAAGAGCTGCCAGAACAGGCGCGAACGACGCTTACGACGTTGCTCCTCGCGCTCCTGCTCCTCACGCTCCTGCTCGGCCTGCTCCTCGCGGTCGCGCTCGATATCCTCGTCGGCATCGCCACTCTGCATACGAAGCACCTCGCGACGCACACGGCGGCGGAACTCATCGTCCTCCTCCATCTGTCGCAACTCCTCGTCGCTCAAAGGGTTAAACTCGTCGTTATCGTGTTCGTATTCGGGTTTCATATCTCATAAATAGACCTTGTCTGCAATAAAATTCTATCTCGTCGGCCGCTCTATTACAACTTAATCGCAGCGCGCATCTTTGCCGAGCGCGAACGGGAGTTACGTGCAATCTCCTCGGCCGTAGGCACTACTGCCTTGCGTGTAACGACCTCGAAGGGTAGCTCGCGGCGGCCAAAGAAGTCCTGCTCGACCTTGCCCTCGAAATTACCGCTACGCATAAAGTTCTTTACCAATCTATCCTCCAGCGAGTGGTACGATATCACTACCAATCTACCACCCGGGCGCAGCACCTTTAGCGACTGCTCCAAAGCCATCTTCAGAGCCTCCATCTCGCCATTGACCTCGATACGCAGAGCCTGAAACAGTTTTGTCAGGAACTTACTCTCGTCGCGCTTTGGTGTACAGGGAGCAACCGCCTCGACCAACTGTGCCGTAGTCAGGATAGGCGATTTTTCACGCGCGCGAACGATGCACGAGGCAATTTTCCACGTTGTATCCAGCTCGCCATACTCGCGCAGGATGCGACCCAGCGCATCGGCATCGTATTGATTTACCACATCGGCTGCGGTACGTCCTCCGCGCTGATTCATTCGCATATCGAGCGGAGCATCGCCACGGAACGAGAAGCCTCGCTCGGTGGCATCGAAGTGGTGCGACGAGACGCCCAAGTCGGCCAAGATACCATCGACCTGCTCTACTCCGCGCAGTCGCAAAGCACCGCGCAGGAAGCGGAAATTACTCTCCACATAGTTGAATCGCTCGTCGTCGGGAGCATTGCAAAGCGTATCGCGATCCTGATCGAACGAGAACAGTCGTCCGCCCTGACCCAGACTCTGAAGTATGCGACGCGAGTGGCCTCCGCCGCCGAAGGTCAAATCGCAATATGTTCCGTTAGGATCGATATCGAGCAGCGATATTGACTCCTCCAAAAGCACGGGAACGTGGTATGTTGTTGTCTCTGATGACATCTTACTAAAATAAAAAGTATATTTGGGTGTAAAGTTACATCTTTTCGTAGAATTCCTACCTATTTTATCTAATATATTTTTCAACAAAAATCGGCAAGCGGTAAAATTCAGCAAGGTAGCAGCAGCCCAAAACGAGCCGCTCGCGAGGCCGACATAGGAGTTTATGGGGGTTTAATCCGAAATCGTAGAAAAAAATGATGGTCGAAGGTCAAAAAAATCAGTTCTATGTTTGTCATTACGCAATTTTATTTCTAACTTTGTGCGCAGCAAAAACCCTAAGTGCTTTATGTCGTTCATAGATGAAAGGGTACTCTCGACAGGTTTGACCTTCGATGATGTGTTGCTTGTACCCGCCTACTCAGAAGTCCTGCCGCGTACAGTCTCTACCGAGACTCGTTTTTCGCGCAATATCAAATTGAACATCCCCATTGTGTCTGCCGCTATGGATACCGTAACGGAGGCAAAATTGGCTATTGCCCTCGCTCGCGAAGGTGGTATCGGCGTTATCCATAAGAACATGTCGATCGCCCAGCAGGCTGCTCACGTGCGTCGCGTAAAACGCGCCGAGAACGGTATGATTTTCGACCCCATCACCATCACCAAGGATCAGACAGTGGGTGATGCGTTGCGTCTTATGAGCGAGAATAAGATTGGTGGAATCCCTGTTATCGACGACAACAATATGTTGATCGGTATCGTCACAAACCGCGACTTACGCTTCCAGCGCGATATGTCTCGCCTAATTGACGAGGTGATGACTAAGGAGAATATCATCACTACCCACTCTACGGAGTTGGAGAAGGCGTCGGATATTCTGCTTAACAACAAAATCGAGAAGTTGCCTGTGGTTGACGATAACGGCAAACTCATCGGCCTTATCACTTATAAGGATATTACCAAGATTCAGGATCATCCCAATGCCTGCAAGGATGCCAAGGGCCGCTTGAGAGTGGCTGCGGGTGTGGGTATTACGCCCGATTTGCTCGATCGCGTAAAAGCGTTGGTTGCCGAGAGCGTCGATGCTGTGGTTCTGGACTCGGCACACGGTCACTCAAAGAATATTATCTCGGCATTGAAGGATATCAAGTCACACTATCCTGAGTTGGACGTTGTAGTTGGAAATATTGCAACAGCCGAGGCTGCCAAGATGTTGGTCGAGGCGGGTGCCGATGGTGTTAAGGTTGGTATCGGTCCGGGTTCAATCTGTACTACCCGTATCATCGCCGGTGTGGGTGTTCCCCAGCTTACAGCAATCTACGATGTTGCTGCAGCAATCAAGGGTAGCGGCATCCCCGTTATTGCCGATGGAGGTTTGCGTTACTCGGGCGACTGCGTCAAGGCGTTGGCTGCCGGTGGCGATTGCGTGATGGTCGGCTCGATGTTTGCAGGTACAGAGGAGTCTCCGGGCGAGACAATTATCTATAATGGTCGTAAGTTTAAGACCTACCGCGGTATGGGTTCTATCGACGCTATGAAGGCCGGCTCTTCGGACCGTTACTTCCAGGGCGGCGAGAACAACGCTATGAAACTCGTTCCCGAGGGTATCGTTGGTCGCGTACCGTTCAAGGGCTCACTTGCCGAGACGGTATATCAGCTCATTGGTGGTATTAAGTCGGGTATGGGCTATTGCGGAGCTGCAACAATTCAGCAGCTGCAAACAGCCAAGTTCGTACGCATCACCTCAAACGGTGTTGTCGAGAATCACCCTCACGACATCACAATTACGAGTGAGACGCCAAACTACTCGCGCGGTCAGTAAAACGATTAAGGCTCGCCTACGCATATCTGCGGGCGGGCCTTTTTGATATAACGCATTGCTCTTTTCAAAAAATAGCAGATAAGTGGTTGTTAAAACAGCCAACCATCTTTGATCTTGAGAGAGCTGAGTGGATACCTAAAGAATACTTACTATGCAACGATTTGTAAAAATAATCATATTGTTATTTGGCATATCACTCATCTATACGGAGGCGAAAGCGCAGGAGTTTGTAACCGATTACAAGGCTATCACCACAAATGTTGACAACGGACGTTTTGAACTGATGAATTCGCCCACTGAATTCGGACAAATCTATTTATTAGATAAGTATTCGGGCAGAGTATGGATAAAGCACAACGACGAGTTTGAAGAGATTTCGGTAGAAGGTATCGCAGACGTAAAGGCAGATAAAATTAACTTCCAACTATATATCTACAAACACAATTATCTATTCCTGCTCAATATACATACAGGCGAAACGTGGAAATATGTGGCGAACCTTAAGCAACGAAAATTCCACAAACTAAACTCACCAATGGTGACGAATAAGGATATAAATTAAAACTAATAAATACAAGACAATGAAACAGGACATGATTGTTATTTTGGACTTGGGTAGCCACGAGAATACCGTGCTGGCTCGAGCCATTCGTGCGTTGGGTGTATATTCAGAGATCTACCCCCACGACATCACAGCCGCAGAGCTTAAGGCCCTGCCCAACGTTAAGGGTGTAATCATCAACGGCGGTCCTAACAACGTAATCGACGGTGTGGAGATTGACGTTTTGCCCGAGATTTACGAGGCAGGTTACCCCGTTATCGCAGCAGGTCACGCCAAGGCGTTGTGCGAGGTTAAGATGGAGCAGTTTACCGACGACGAGGAGGCCATCAAGGCAGCCGTTCGCTCGTTCGTATTCGACACTTGCAAGGCCGAGGCCAACTGGAATATGAAGAACTTTGTTGCCGATCAGGTGGAGCTTATCCGCCAGCAGGTGGGCGACAAGAAGGTTTTGTTGGCTCTCTCGGGAGGTGTTGATTCATCGGTTGTAGCAGCTTTGCTGTTGAAGGCCATTGGCGATAAGTTGGTTTGCGTTCACGTTAACCACGGACTTATGCGTAAGGGCGAGTCGGAGGCTGTAGTTGAGGTCTTTGGCAAGCAGCTCTGCGCAAACCTTGTA